>DATLLK010000443.1:0-3355 GCA_035537895.1 Planctomycetota bacterium | reverse complement strand
TGCCGAACGCGACCAGGGCCGCAACGCCGCGCCGTTCGCGGCCGAGATGCTCTCGCGCGGACGACGCGGCCGTGCCCATGAGGAGCACGCCCGCGTCGAGCGCCTGCAGGCGAGCGCGCGCGGCCTCCCGATCGAGGCCGTCGCCGCCGACTTCACGACGTTTCCGATTCCCGCGTGCGACGCGGTCGTCCTCCTCGACGTGCTCCACTATCTCCCCTCGGACGCGCAGGAGGCGGTGCTGCGGCGTGCGGCCTCGGCGCTCAGGCCGGGCGGCACCCTCCTGTTGCGCGATCCCGACGCCGGCGCGGGCGCGAGGTTCGCCTGGAACGCGTTCCACGAGTCGTTGGCGACGCGCCTCGACGCGACGCAGGCCCGGGTCTCGACGTACCGCACGGGGCGGTCCTGGGCCGTCGTCGCGAAGGTCGCCGGGCTCGCCAACCCGCGGATGGAGCGCCTCGCGTCGTCGTCTCCCTATGCGGACCGGGTCGTCGCCGCGGCCGCCCCTCCGCCCGGGGCGCGCTACGAGTCGCCCGAGGCGCCCGCCGGCGTCCCGTCCGTCGCAGTGTTCGACACGAGCGGCGACCCGGCCCGCTGCCGCGCGTGCGGATCCGTGCGTCGGCGGACGGTCCTCGTCCACCCCGAGGGCCGGCTCGACCGGTGCCGCGGCTGCGGGGTCGTGGCCGTGGCCCCGCTCCCCGAGCCCGGAGAGGCGCTCGCGCTCTACGACGCCGACTACTTCCGCGGCGAGCGCGGCTACCGCGACTACGAGGCCGAGGAGGCGAACTTCCGCCGCGAGTTCCGGCGTCGGCTCGCGCGCGTGCGCGCCGCGGGCGGTCGCGGCCGGCTCCTCGACGTGGGCGCCGCGACGGGCGCGCTGCTCCTCGAGGCGCGCGCGATGGGCTTCACGGACGTCGTCGGCGTCGAGCCCAGCGACGCGGTCGCGGCGCGCGCGCGTGCGCGCGGGCTCGACGTCCGCACGTCCTCCGTCGAGGCGGCCGACCTCCCCGAGGGCGCCTTCGACGTCGTCACGTGCTTCGACGCGCTCGAGCACATGACCGACCCCGTCGCCGCGCTTCGACGCATGGCCCGCTGGCTTGCGCCCGGCGGGATCTGCGCCGTCACGGTCCCCGACTTCGGCGGCTGGTGGGCGCGGCTCTCGGGCCGCCACTGGCCGTTCGTCACGCCCTGGGAGCACCTGCACTACTTCGGCCGCCGCTCGCTCCGCACGACCCTGCGCGCGGCGGGCCTCGTGCCCGCCTCCGTCGAGCGCGCCGGGACGGCCGTCTCCTGGGGAACGCTCGTCTCCATGGTCGACGCGCGCTGGGACACGGAACTCGAGGGCCTGCTCTCCGACCGCGCCGCCCGCGGCTTCGCCCTGCCCTTCGGCACCCTCCTCGCCCTCTCCCGCCCCGCTCGGGTGCCCGGGGGAGAGCGCGTGCACCTCGCGGCCCATGGGTGAGGTCTCGGCGGGACCAACCTCCCCGGCACACCCGGGCGGTCGAATCGCGGCCGACCCACGGCGGAGTGAGAGAGTCACGCCACGTTCGTGCGAGTGACACGGACCCAACGGAGTGGCCCGTGCCCGCCGGTAGCCTCCTCGCCCTCCTCGACGACATCGCCAGCGTCCTCGACGACATGGCGACGATGACCAAGGTCGCTGCGAAGAAGAGCGCGGGGATCCTCGGCGACGATCTCGCGTTGAACGCACAGCAGGTCGCGGGCGTGACCCCGGACCGGGAGCTGCCCGTCATCTGGGCCGTCGCGAAGGGGTCCCTGCGCAACAAGGCGATCCTCGTGCCCCTCGCGCTCGCGCTGAGCGCGATCGCGCCGTGGGCCGTGCTTCCCCTGCTGATGGTCGGCGGGGCCTACCTCTGCTTCGAAGGGTTCGAGAAGGTCGTTCACCGGCTCCTCCACCCGGATCCGGCCCACGCGGCGGAGCATGCCGCGCGGATGCAGGCGATCGCCGATCCCGCGGTCGACCTCGCGGCGCGCGAGCGGGAGCGGATCCGGGGCGCCGTGCGGACCGACTTCGTGCTCTCCGCCGAGATCGTCGCGATCACGCTGGGCGCCGTCTCGGAATCGGCCTTCGCCGTCCGGGCGGGCGTCGTGATCGCGATCGCGCTCCTGATGACCGTGGGCGTGTACGGTTTCGTCGCCGCGATCCTCAAGGTGGACGACCTCGGGCTGCGCCTCGCCTCGGTCGAGGGCCGTGGGAAGCGTGCCCGGGCCCGTCGCCGTGTCGGCCGCGGCATCCTCGCGGCGGCTCCGGTCTTCCTCCGCCTGCTCTCGATCGTCGGGACGGCGGCCATGTTCCTCGTCGGGGGCGGCATCATCGCCCACGGCATCCCGCCGCTCGGCCATGCGATCGACGACCTCGGCCGGAGCGTCGGCGGCGCGGTGGGGGCGATCGTCCCGACCCTTCTCCAGGGCCTGCTCGGCGTCGCCACGGGTGGCCTCCTCGTGCTCTTCTACGTCCGCGCGCGGCGAGCCTTCGCGCGTCCCGACGCCCCGACGAGCCCCACTCCGGATGCCCCCATGTCACCGCCCCGCGTCCTCGCCCTCCTCGGGGATTCGATCCTCGACAACGGCTCGTACACCCACCCCGCCCCCGACACGACCGCCCATGTGCGCAGGCTCCTGGGTTCCGCCTGGGTCGTCGAACGCGGGGCCCGCGACGGCGCCACGATGACGGACATCGCCTCGCAGGTCGCGGCGTTGCCACCCGGTCGACCCGACGTGCTCGTGTTGAGCGTGGGCGGGAACGACCTGATGGAGCGTGTGGGGGGGCCACCCTTCACGGGGTCTCTCTCCGAGATCTTCTCGGCGCTCCCCGAGATCGCGGAGGAGTTCGGCGCGCGGTACGCGGAGGTGCTCGAGTCTCTCCGACCTGCCACCGACCGACTGCTCGTGTGCACGATCTACGACGTCCCCTTCTCGGACGCCGAACTGGCCCGGCTGGGGAACTTCGCGCTCGGGTTGCTCAACGACCGGATCCTCCTCTGCGCACGGCGCTTCGGCGTGGAGGTGCTCGAGCTTCGTGACGTCTGCACCGAGCCCGGTGACTTCGTGCTTCAGATCGAGCCGTCGGCCGAAGGGGCGCGCAAGATCGCGGTGGCGATCGCGGAGGCCGTGAGAGGGTCGCCTGCGACGCGGTCCGGCACGCGCTGACGCGCCCCGGTGCACCCGGAAGGGGCCGCCGGCGCGGTGGGGGTGACGAGGGCCCGCACGTGGGACGTTGCCGTGCGACGCGCGCGCGCCGCCGCTCGAGAACTCCTTGCTTGCGTCCGGTGCGACGACCCCGGTAACGTCTCCCCGGATGTGGGGAATGACTCGACGCCTCGCGCTTGCGCTGATC
>DATLLK010000442.1:0-3182 GCA_035537895.1 Planctomycetota bacterium | reverse complement strand
AGGATCCGGGCATGTGCGGCATCACGGGCGTCTACCGGCGGGACGGAACGGCGGCGGATCGCGACGTCGCCCATCGCATGGCGCGGGCCATGCCGCACCGCGGGCCCGACGGAGGCGGGGCGGTCGCCGACGGGCCCGTGGCCCTGGGGCACGTGCGCCTCGCGATCCGCGACCTCACGGAGGTCGCCGCCCAGCCCATGCGGGGGCCGCTCGGCGAGGGCCTCCTCGTCTACAACGGCGAGGTCTACAACGACGGGGAGATCCGCGAGGCGCTGACGCGCGAGGGCGTCGCGTTCCGCGGGAAGGGCGACGCCGAGGTCGTCCTCCACGCGCTCGCGCGCTGGGGCCCGGAGCGCGCCGTCCCGCGCTTCGACGGCATGTTCGCGCTGGCCTGGTGGGACGCCCGGGAGCGCACGCTCTGGCTCGCGCGCGACCGCTTCGGGATCAAGCCGCTCCACGTCGTCGTGACGCCCGATCGGATCGCCTTCGCCTCCGAGATCCGGGCGCTTCGGGTGCTGCCGGGGGTCGCCTGCCGCCACGACGCGATGGAGGTCGCCCGCCGGCTGTTCCCGATGACGGTGGACGAGCTCCGCCCGCCCTTCGAGGGCGTCGAGAACGTGCTCCAGGGCGAGCTCTGGCGCTGCCGCGGCGGGCAGATCGACCGCCGGACGTGGTTCGACGCGGCCGACCTCGTGGACGTGGAGCGCATCCTCGCCGCGCGACGCGAAGCGCCGGCGGCGCAGGAGCGGCGGGTGCGGGAGGTCGTGGAGCGCGCCGTCCGGGCGCACCTCGTGAGCGACGTGCCCATCGCGGCGTTCACGAGCGGCGGCGTGGACAGCAACCTCGTGGCGTCGATCGCACGGGAGACGCGCCCGGACCTGACGGCGTACACGGCCGACATGGGCCACCCGGAGAGCGAGGCGCCCGACGCCGAGGACCTCGCCCGCCACATGGGCATGCCGATCCAGCGCGTCCGGTGCGATCGGGACGCCTACCTGCGGACGTGGGCGGATGCCGTCGAGGCGATGGAGCACCCGACGCCCAGCCCGAGCGTCGCCTGCTGCCTCCTCGTCGCACGCGCGGCGAAGGCCGACGGCATCACCGTCGCAATGACCGGCGAGGGAGCGGACGAGCTGTTCGGCGGCTACGACTTCTTCCGCGACACCCACCGGATGTGGCGGCGCGCGGCCTCGTGGTGGGGCCACGCCCTGCCGTCGGCGCGCCGGTACCGGCGGCAGCTGCGCGAGGCGCCGTTCCGCTACCAAGTGGTGCGCTCGCTCCGCGGCGACCACCGGCGCGCGGCGGTCGCGCTCGCGCCGGTGGAGGAAACCCGGCCTCGCCTCCTGATGGAGCGGTTCGCGTCGTTCGGGCCGCCGGCGGACCGCGCGTTCCTCGCCCACTGCGTCGACGCGCTCCACCGCCACCTCTCGTGGATCCTCCTCCGTCACGACCGGACGTGCATGGCGGCCTCGCTCGAGTCGCGCGTGCCGTTCCTCTGCGCGCAGGTCGCGGACACGGCCTTGAACCTCCCCGTGCGCGCGAAGCTCCACGGGAGGACGCCCAAGTGGATCCTGAAGCAGGTCGCCTCGCGCCGCCTGCCCCGACGACACGTCTTCGCGACGAAGCGAGGCTACCCGGTCCCCTCCGCCCACCACGCCGGCGCCGCGGGGCTCCTGCGCAACGGCGTGGTGGCGGAGATGTTCCGGTGGACGCGCGCGGTGGAGGAGGACCTCCTCACGCGCATCGACCACGACGCCTACCTGCGCCAGCAGGTCGTGAGCATCGAGATCTGGGGACGCATCTTCGTGCGGGGCGACACCGCGGCCGAGGTGACCGACCGGCTCCTCTCCGTCGCGGGCGGCGGGGTCGTCAGCACGTCCTCCGAACGCAGGCCGCGCGCTGGAATCGCGCCGTGATTCGCACCCCTCGCCGACGCAACGCACGTTCGGAGGTCGCATGACGGCGGAGGCGGTCCCCGCGTCCGAGGGAGGCGGCCGTTCGATGGACGCCGCGGTGGCGGCGGTCCGCGAGCGCGCGCTCGCCGTCCTGCGCGAGGTGGTCGCCCCGCACGCAGGTCGGCCGTGGGCCTTGATCGACTTCCCCGAGTACGCGAACGCGGGCGACAGCGCGATCTGGCTCGGCAACCTGGCGGGGTTGAAGGACGTCGGCATGCCCCCCCCCGCGTACACGTGCGACAAGCGGACGTTCCGGCGCGACGTGCTCGCCCACCGCGTGAAGGACGGTCTCATCCTCGTCCACGGCGGGGGCAACTTCGGCGACGTGTACCGCTCGCACCAGCGCCTCCGCGAGGACGTCGTCGCGTGGTTCCCCCACAACCCCGTCATCCAGCTGCCCCAGTCGATCCACTTCACCGCCGACGAGCCCCGGGAGCGCGCGCGGCAGATCCTCCGAACGCACCCGCGCTACCTCCTGCTCGTGCGCGACGAGCCGAGTCTCTCGGTGGCGCGAACGGTGCTCGGCCTCGACGCGCGTCTCTGTCCGGATCTCGCGATGTGCCTCGGGTCGCAGGCGGCACGCCATCGGGGCGGCGCCGGCATCGTGTGGCTCGCCCGCGGCGACGCGTGGCGACGCCACGCGCCGATCGAGACCGATTCGCGCGTCACCGTGTCGGACTGGCCGAAGGAACGGCTGTCGGCGCACCGGGTGTGGGCCTCCACGCTCCGGCGCGGCATCCGAATGGGCCTCGGAGGGCTCCTCCCCCTGGACCCGTCGCTCTCACGGACTTCCGACCGGATCGCGCGGACGCGCTTTACCCGCGCGATCGACTGGCTCGGCCGCGCCGACGTCGTAGTGACCGACCGCCTCCACGGGCACGTCCTCTCGCTCCTCCTCGGCGTGCCGCACGTGCTGCTCAACGACCGTACGGGCAAGGTGCACGCGCTCCACGCGGCGTGGACGCGCGACGTCGCGACGATCCGGACGGCGGACGATCCGGCCGAGGCCCTGGACCTCGCGCGTGGGCTCCTCGACGCGGGACCGGCGGCGACGAAGCCCTAGTGGGCCGCGGCGTCACGAACGTCTGGCCCGAGCCGCCCCGGCAGGTCGCCGACACGACGGAGATCGCGGCCGTCGTCGAGTGGCCGTTCCGCCTCACGGCGCTCGGGCTCCCGCGGCGGCAGACGCTGTGGATCCGGATCCCCGGAGGGATCGCCGTCTCCGAG
>DATLLK010000441.1:0-4471 GCA_035537895.1 Planctomycetota bacterium | reverse complement strand
GCCCCGCGGACCGCGGGCCATCCTCTGCGGCGACGACCTCGGTCTCTCCCCGTCCGTCGACCGCGGCCTCCTCGAGGCCGCGGGGCTCGGACGGCTGACCGCGGTGTCGGCGCTCTCGGACGGGCCCACCTCCGCGGACGCGGCCGCCGCCCTCGCCGCCCACGGGAACCCGGCGGACGTCGGCCTCCACGTGGACCTCGCGCAAGGTCGCCTCGTGCGCTTCCTCGTGCGGGCCGTGCTCGGGTGCGTCCGGCCCCGGGAGGTCCGCTCCGCGGTGCGTGCGCAGGCCGGGCGCCTCCGCGCGTCGGGGCTCGTCCCGACGCACGTGGACGCGCACCGCCACGCGTTCTTCCTGCCCTGCGTCTACCGGGCCGTCGCGGCCGAGGCGCGCGCGCTCGGGATCCCGGGCCTGCGCCGCGCCGTCCCGGCGGGGTCGGTGCGCTGCGGCGCCGGCGTCGCGGGGCTCGCGAAGGGCGCGCTCCTCTGGTCGTTCGGCCTCGTGACGCGTGGGGTGCCGCGCGCGTTCGCGCTCGCCACGTCCGACGGGGTCGTGGACGCGGCGACGGCCGCGCGGTGGGTGGAGCGCGGCCGCTGGCCCCGGTCGCTCTCGCGCGCGACCGTGGAAGTCGTGTCCCATCCCGCGCGCGGTCCCGACGACCTTCCCCCGGGCGAGCGGGGGATCGACCGCGCGGCCGACGCGGCGCGCCTCGAGGGGCTGCGCGCGGGCCTCGAGCGCCTCGGCGTCCGTGTCGTGCGCGCGACGGACCTCGCCGCGCCGTCCGGGGTAGAAGGTCGGCGGCGGCGCGCGCCGCGGGAGGGCCCATGGACATCGCACGCTTCCAGTCGGACCTGAGCCGGATCCTCGAGGGCATCGAGCACCCGCGGGTCCTCGCGGCCGTGGCGCTGGGGGAGGAGGCGGGCGAGGTGCTGCGCTGCGTCCTCGACGCGGAGGGGTACGGCAAGGACACCCGCGCCGCGCTCGCGGGCGAGATCGGGGACGCGCTCGTGGCCCTGACGGAGGTCGCGACGCGGTACGGGCTCGCGATGGACGCGTGCGCCGACGAGGCGCTCGTCAAGCTGCGCCGCCTCGCGCCGGGCTGGCGGGAGGAGCTGGGCGGGCGGCTCGAGGGACTGCGCCGCCGCTACGACGGCGCGTAGGCAACCCCGCCCGCCGCTCAGCGGTCACATCGCGAGGAGCGCGACGCCGCCGAGCGCGAGGATCGTGGACAGCCACGCGCGGCCGCCGTGGTGCTCCCCGAGGAACACGGTCGTCAACGGGATCAGCCAGACGGGCGCCAGCGCGTTGATCGTGCTGACGGCGCCGGTCGAGGTCGCCCAGGTGAGGCCCGCCTGGTTCATGCCGATCCCGAGGAAGGTGCCGAAGAAGGCCGCCGTCACGAGGACGGGGAGCGTGCCCGGCGTCGCGAGCGCACGGCCCCAGGGGCGCAGCCGCCGGAACCACAGCCCGCCCGCGAGCAGGCCCGCGACGCCCGCCGCGAGGCGGATGGACGACGCGTCGAGCGGTCCCGCGCCGTGCTCGATCCCGAGGCGGGCCAGCAGGACGCCCACCGCCTGGAGCGTCGAGGCGATCAGCGCGTCGCGCACGCCCGCACGGTAGGCCCGCGGGTCGTGCCCGACGACGGGCGCCTCGCTCGCGGCGAGGACGATGCCCGCGAGCGCGAGCGCCGTCCCGATCCAGGTCGTCGCCCGGGAGAGGGCCTCCGTCTGGGAGAAGGGCGGCAGGAGCGCCCCAAGGAAGACGAGGACGGGCGCCAGCGCCATGAAGAGGGTGGCGCGCTGCGGTCCGATCTCCATCATGGCCCGCAGGAGGAAGGTGTCGCAGACGGCGAGCCCGACGACGCCGGAGACGGCCAGCCAGAGCCATGCCTCGCCCGTGAGCCCGACGGGCCAGGGCGCGCCGGTCACGAGCAGAAGAACGACGCTGAAGCACACCGTGGCCGTCGAGTTCTTGGCGAGGTTCATCCCGGCGGGGGGCACCCGGCCCTTCATCCGGCGGAAGACGATGCCGGACCCCGCCCAGAGGAGGCTGCTCGCGAAGGCCGCCGCCTCGCCGGCGTAGGGGAACGGGGCGGAAAGAGCCATGGTCGACGGGGATGGTACCGGGGAACGCCCGGGGTCCCCCCGGGGAAGAAACGCCGTATCCCCTTACAACACAAGGATCTGCGATCATCGTGGGTCCCCACGCCGCGCCTTTATCCTTCCGTGACTCGCGCCGCGTCCCTTGCCCCCCTTCTCCCGCCCGGTCCCGCCCCCCATGTCCGATCTCAAGAACCCGGCCCTCTACTTCAACCGCGAGTGGTCGTGGCTCGACTTCAACCGTCGGGTGCTCGAGGAGGCGGAGGATCCGAACCAGCCGCTCCTCGAGCGGGTGAAGTTCCTGTCCATCGTCGACAGCAACCTGACGGAGTTCTTCGAGGTGCGGGCGGCGCGCCTCCAGAAGCAGATGGACGCCGGGGTGTCGCCCCCGACCCCGGACCACCACTCGGCGAGCGAGCAGTGGCAGGGCATCGCCGAGCGGGCCCAGGCCCTGACCGCCGACCTCTACCGGTGCTGGAACGGCCTCCTTCGGCCGGCGCTCGCGGAAGCGGGCGTCTCTGTGCTCGCCATGTCGGAGGTGGACGAGGTCCAGCTGGCCTTCTGCGACGCGTACTTCGAGCGCGAGGCGGGCCCCGTCCTCACGCCGTTCACGCTCGACCCGGCGCACCCGCTTCCGCACCTGCTCTCCCAGGCGCTGTGCCTCGCCGTCCTCCTCGAGGACGAGGACGACGACGGGGAGCTCCGACTCGGCATCGTCCCCGTGCCCCGCGTGCTGCCGCGCCTCGTCCGGCTGCCGGGGCCCCGGCACGCCTACGTCACGCTCGCCGACCTCTCGGCGGCGTTCGTCGCCCGCCTCTAC
The DNA here is from genome assembly GCA_035537895.1 of Planctomycetota bacterium. GTDB lineage: Bacteria > Planctomycetota > PLA2 > PLA2 > JAEUHO01 > DATLLK01. The sequence goes on along the minus strand of DATLLK010000441.1, from coordinate 1,554 downwards.
CCGGGACGCCGCATCCTCGCCGTCGCCCCCTTCCGGCTGACCCGCAACGCGAACATCGAGGTGGACGAGGAGGCGGCCGACGACCTCCTCCTCGCGATCGAGGAGGAGCTGCGCCACAGCCGCCGACGGGGCGACATCGTGCGGCTCGAGGTCTCCCACAAGTCGAGTCCCGAGCTCCGCCAGAAGCTCCTCGACGTCTTCGAGATCGACCTCGACCAGCTCTACGTCGTCGACGGGCCCGTGAACATGGCCCGCATGATGCAGCTCTACCAGGAGGTCGCGGCGCCGACGCTCAAGGACGCGTCGCTGCGTCCCGTGCGGGTGGGCCTCCCGTCCGAGCCCGAGCCGCTCTTCGCCCGCCTGCGCAAGGGGGACGTCCTCCTCCACCATCCGTTCGAGTCCTTCTCGCACGTCCTCGAGTTCATCGAGGCCGCCGCGAAGGACCCGCAGGTCCTCGCGATCAAGCAGACGCTCTACCGCGCCGGCAGCGATTCGCCCGTCGTGAAGGCGCTGATGCGCGCGGCGGAGGAGGGCAAGCAGGTCGTCGTCGTCGTGGAGCTGAAGGCGCGCTACGACGAGGCGCAGAACATCGCGTGGGCGCGCCGCCTCGAGGCGAGCGGCGTCCACGTCGTCTACGGGCTCGTGGGACTGAAGACCCACGCGAAGCTCGCGCTCGTCGTGCGGCGCGAGGGCGACCGCATCCGGCGGTACGCGCACCTCGGGACCGGCAACTACAACCCGTCCACCGCGCGCGTCTACACGGACCTCGGCCTCCTGACGGCCCGCGAGCCGATCGCCGAGGACGTGGCACGCGTCTTCGACTTCCTCACGTCGCTCTCCAAGCCGCCGAAGATGGACCGCATGCTGCTGGCGCCCTTCGACATGCTCACCAGGATCTGCGCGCTGATCCGCCGCGAGGCGGAGCACGCGAAGGCGGGCCGTCCCGCGCGCATCGTGGCGAAGATGAACGGCCTGGCCGACGAGGCGGTGATCGAGGCGCTCTACGAGGCCTCGGGGGCGGGCGTGCCGATCGACCTCGTCGTGCGCAGCATCTGCGTGCTGCGGCCCGGCGTGCCCGACGTGTCGGCGAACATCCGCGTGACGAGCGTCGTCGGGCGCTTCCTCGAGCACTCGCGGATCTACTCGTTCGAGAACGGCGGCGCGCCCGAGGTCTACGTCGGCAGCGCCGACTGGATGCCGCGCAACCTGCGCCACCGCGTCGAGGTGCTCTTCCCCGTCGAGGAGCCGGCGCTGCGCGACCGCCTGCGGACCGAGGTCCTCGGGACCTACCTCGCCGACCGCGTGAAGGCGCGCCGGATCCTCGCGGACGGCTCGCACGAGCGGGTCGCGCCGGGCCCGGGCGAGGCCGCCGTGTCCGCCCAGGCGGCGCTGCTCGAGATCGCCGCGAAGACGGGGGCGAAGGCCCGGGAGACCGAGGCCGCCGAGGCGGTCGAGGCCGCCCGCACCCTCCCGCGCCGCCGCCGTGGCCGCGCCACGCGGGCGGGGACCGCCGAGTAGCCCTCCGGCGCGCCGCCGCGCGCCGGAGGGCTACTC
>DATLLK010000440.1:0-3168 GCA_035537895.1 Planctomycetota bacterium | reverse complement strand
CTCGAGGGCCGCCCCGTGCCGGGGCCAGCCTCGCTCGTCGAGGCCTTCCCCCGACTCGCCGAGCGGGTGGCCCTCGACCCATAGGAGGGGGAGGCGGCCTGACCGGTGGTTGAATGCCCGGGAGACTCGCAGGCGGCGTGGGTGGCGCCGCACGGAGCCCGAACCCGCCGTGACGCCGACCCGCATCGTGATCCTGACCGAGCTGCCGACGCGGATCCCGCTCGTCGTCGAGCCGTTCTGGATCGGCCGCGACGCCGGCTCCGACCTGTGCCTGTGGGACCTGCGCATCTCCCGCCAGCACGCCAAGATCACGGTCGTGCACGGGGAGCACGTGCTCGCCGCGCAGGGCGACCACCCGCTGTGGGTGAACGGGGCGAAGGTCCCTGTGATGACGCTGCGCGACGGCGACATCGTCTCGCTCACGCCCCCCGACGAGCCGGACCCCATCCGTCTCCGGTTCGAGAACGAGCTCGAGGGCGCGTTCGTGCCGCCGGGTTCGTCGCTCACGGCCGCCTGGCAGGAGATGCGCAAGGCGCGCGGCGCCGACGTCGCGCTCGACGACCGCTACGAGCTGCTCGAGCCGCTCGCGGGCCCGGGCCCCGTCGCGCCCAGCCGCGCCCGCGACCGGGCCACGGGCCACGAGATCGCGCTGAAGGCGCTGCCGCCGGTCGCGCTCGGGGCGCCGGCCGACGCCTGGGTCCGCCTGGTCGCCGTGCTCGCCGGCGGCTCGCACCCGGCGATCGGCCGCGTCCTCGACGGGGGCGTCGTGCCCGACCTGGGCGTCGCCCTGCGCTGGGTCGCGACGAAGGTCGTGCGGGGCCGGCCGGCCTCCACCCGGATCGAGGAGGGGCCGCAGGCGCTCCTGACCGTGGTGCGGCGCGTGCGAGCGCTCGCGAACGGCCTCAACCTGCTCCACGAGCGCGGCGTCGTGCACGGGGCCGTCGTGCCCTCGCACATCCTCCTGACGCCGAGCGGCTCGGCCGTCCTCGTCGGGCTCGGGCGCACCTTCCTCGTGCGGGACGGCCCCTTCCCCCCGTCGGGGCCCCGCACGGAGATCGAGTACACCGCGCCCGAGCTCCTGACGGAGGGCGCGGTCGCCACACCGGCGACCGACGTCTACGGCGTGGGCTCGCTCGCGCACGGGATCCTGACCGGCTCCCCGCCCTTCCCCGCGGGCACCGGCGCGGCGCGGGGCGCGCCGGGCGACGTCGCGCGGCCGGGCAGTCCCGTGCCCGAGCCCCTGCGGGAGGCGGTCTCGCGCGCGATGGACCCCGACCCCGCCCAGCGGCCCACGGCGGCGGAGATCGGCGACGTCTGCGCCTTCGTCGAGTCGGAGCTCGAGCGGACGACCCCGTGAGCGATGTCGTCCTCCGCGCGGGTCCGCCCGTCCACCCGTGGATCTTCAGCAAGCGCGTGCTCGACGTCGAGGGCTCGCCGCGCGACGGGGACGTCGTGCGCCTGCGCACGCGGGAGGGCCGGCCCGTCGGCTGGGGCTTCTGGCACTCCCGGTCGCTGATCGCCGTACGGGTCCTCTCGTACCTGCCGGACCGCGCGCCCGACGAGTCGTGGCTGGCCGAGCGGATCCACGCGGCGGAGCGCATCCGCACCCGCGACCTGCGCCTTCCCGACCTGACGGACGCGTGGCGGGTCTGCCACGGCGAGGCGGACGGGCTCCCGGGCCTCGTCGTGGACCGCTACGGCACGACGGCCGTCGCGAGCCTCTTCAGCCTCGGCTGGTTCCGGCGCCTCGAGGAGGTGTCGCGCGTGCTCCGGACGGAGCTCGGCGTCACGAAGGTCGTCGCGCGCACCGACGAGCGCACGTCGGTGATGGAGGGGTTCCGCCTCGACCCCCCGCGCGACGCCGGGCGCGTCGAGATCGTCGAGCGGGGCACGCGCTACGTCGTCGACCTCGCTGGCGGGCACAAGACGGGGTTCTTCCTCGACCAGCGCGAGAACCGCGACCTCATCGCGCGCATCGCGAAGGGTCGCCGCGTGTTCGACGGCATGACGTACACGGGGGGATTCGCGGTCGCCGCCGCGCACCGCGGCGCCCCGGCGAGCGTCCTCGCCGTCGACCTCGACGAGACGGCGATCGCCGTCGCAGAGGAGAACGCGCGGCGCAACGACGCGAAGGTCGAGTTCCGGCACGCCGACGTCTTCGACGTCCTGCGCTCGCTCGCGGCGGGACCGCCCGACGCGCGCCCCGACCTCCTCATCGTGGACCCCGCGAAGTGGGCGAAGGACCGCGCGGCGCTCCGCGCCGCGATGGCGAAGTACGCCGACCTGAACCGCCTCGCGCTCACCGCCGTCGCCGACGGGGGCCTCGTCCTCACGTGCTCGTGCAGCGGGCTCGTCGCGCCCGACGACTTCGTCGGCATGCTCCGCGGCGTCGCGCTCGACCTGAAGACGGAGATGCGCTTCCTCCACGTCGGCGGCGCCGCCCCGGACCATCCCGTCTCGTCGTCGTTCCCCGAGGGGCGCTACCTGAAGGCCGTCCTCGTGGCGCAGGGCCCGCGCGGCGAGGGGCCCGGTCGCAGCAGCCTTCGCGGCGAAGACGACCAGGCGCCCGGGGACGTACCCGGACCCTAGAAGAGGTCGGACGGAGCGAGACGAAAGCCGGGGATGGCCGTCGACGCGACGTTGCCGACTTCCCCGGGTGACGAGGCGATCACGGCGCCTGACGCGTCGCGGCGCTCGATCGTCCGCGCGCGCGGGTCGACGAGCCACACTTCGGCCACGCCGGCGGCCAGGAGCCGCGTCGCCTTCACGTCGCGGTCGAGCCGCGCGGTGGAGGGGGAGAGGACTTCCACGACGATCCACGGGATCCCCACGTCGCGGACGTCGGCGTCGGGCACGTCGCGCAACACGACGACGTCGGGCTGGTAGACGTTGTGGTCGTCGAGGCCGACGTCCATCGGCGCGGGGACGACCCGCTCGCGTCCGACACAGGCCGACAGTCGCTCGAGGAGCCGGTGCACGAGCCGCTGGTGCCCGTAGGTCGGCGAGGGCTCCTTCACGAGCGTCCCCCGCACGAGTTGGGCGGGGAACCCCTCGGGCAGCCGCTCATAGTCAGTGCGGGTGAACAGAGCGCCCATGACGACGGCGATCATATCCCTTTCACGCACGAGGGGGGGCCGCGGTCACGCGCTCGCGGCGGCCATCCATGGG
>DATLLK010000439.1:0-2801 GCA_035537895.1 Planctomycetota bacterium | reverse complement strand
CGAAGATCCTCGTGCCCGTCGTGTCCACGTCGCGCGCCCCCTCCGTGACGCAGACGGGGAGCCCGTGGGTCGTCCGCGTGGTGCCCCGAGGCGAGGCGGAGGACGCGGGCCTCGTGCCGCCGGACTTCCGCGCCGACGCTCCGGAGGCCGCGGCGTTCGTCGCGGCGTTCCGCGCCCGTCACGGACGCGCTCCGGGACCGTGGGCAGCCGCCGGCCACGACGCGGCGAGGGCGATCGCCGCGGGTCTCGTCGCGGCGCGAGGCCGCGGCGGCGTGGACCTGCGCGACGCGCTGCGCGGGCTCGTCCTCGTGCCGGGCGCGGCCGGCTGCTTCGACGTCGACCGGCGCGGCGAGCGCGTACCCTCGATCCGCGGGCCGGCGGGCGTCGCGGTGCGCGCGGCCTTGGCGATCGTCGACGCCGTCGCACCGTCGACGCTCCTCGGCGCGGTCCCCTGACGGGGCGGCGACCGCACGACCCGCGAATGGCATCATCGCCGTCCATGCGCTACCTCGCCGCCGCGTGCCAGACCGATCACCCGTGCCCGACGGACCGCGAGGGGATCGCGCGGAACGCGGCCGCGATGCGGGCGACGATCGAGCGCACGGTCGCCGGCTACGCGCCCTTCGGCGACGTGCGTCTCTTCGCGTTCCCCGAGTTCGCCCATGCCGCGCCCGTGCACGCGACGGCGCCGGAGCTCTTCGCCCGGCTGGCGCTCCCGATCCCCAACGAGCACACGGAGGCGTACGAGCGGACGGCGAAGGCGCTGGGCGTGTGGATCCAGACGGGGACGTTCCTCGAGCGGGACGACCGCTTCCCGGGCGCGGTGTTCAACACGACCTGCCTCATCGGGCCGCAGGGCATCCTGTCGAAGTACCGCAAGGTGAACCCGTGGATCCCGTGGGAGGTGCACGCGTCGCCGATGGACCTCGCGGGCTACCCCGACGAGATGTTCCCCGTCGTCGACACGCCGATCGGACGGCTCGGGTGCGCGACCTGCTACGACTGGCTGTTCCCCGAGGTGCTCCGTCAGCTCGCGGCGAACGGCGCGGAGGTCCTCATCCGCGTCTCCGCGTACATGGACCCCTGGGGAGCGACGGCGCCCATGGACTGGTGGACGGTCATCAACCGCGCCCGCGCCATCGAGAACACGGCGTACGTCGTCGCGAGCAACCAGGGCGCCTCGGCGGCGCACTACCCGCCGTTCTCGTGGCCGGGCGGAAGCATGGTCGTGGACTACGACGGGCGGATCCTCGCGCAGGCCGACCCGGGTCCCTGCGAGAAGGTCGTCGTCGCGACGATCGACGTCGAGGCGCTGCGGGCCGAGCGCCGGCGTCGACGCGGGCACGACATGCTCGCGCACCTGCGCCCCGAGGCCTACCCCGTCTACCGCCGTCCCGGCTACCCGCAGGCGCAGGGCGCGCCGCAGTCCGTGGCCGACAACGACGCCCGCATCGCGGACGCCAAGCGCCGCCGCGGGACCGCCTGACCCACCGAGGCGACGGCGGCCCCGTCGAGGGTCACCGGAGGCGGCGCGTATTCCAGCGCGCGCGGTACTCGCGGTGGGCCGGCGTGTCGGGGTAGCGCTCGCCGGCGGGGTAGGGGTAGCGCGACATCGCGTGGAAGGGGAGCGGCTCGACCGACTCGCCGGCTCCCGTGTAGGGGTCCATGTCCTTGCAGTACCCGTCGAGGCGCAGGAAGAAGGTCCGCGCGAGGCTCTCCCCGAGCCGCGGGAGCGCCGACGCGTCGAAGCGCAGCGTGACCTCCTCGCCCTTGCCGAAGATCGCGAACCGGTCGTCGACACGACCGACCAGCGGCGTCACGTCGCCCCAGCGGGTGTAGTCGCCGGGCATCGTGCGGAACGGGATCCACGCCTCGCAGACCGTGTAGTCGTACAGTGTGGGGGCGCGCCCGTCCGGGCTGTACTCGCGGGGGTAGCCCTTCGCGTGCAGGTCGGCCGCGACGGGCGCGAGGCGCGTGACCGTCAAGCGCCCGGGCGCCTCGTCCTTCGCCGCGAAGATGCGGTCCCAGTAGACCTCGAGGTTCGTCCGGAGCCGGCAGCGCCCGCGGGCGGGCCCGAGGATCCCGGTCACGTCGTACGTCATCGTCCGCGGGTTCCCCGCGGGGTACCCGATCGCCGCGACCCGGCGCCAGCCGTCGCCGTCCTCGACCTCGAGGACCGGCGGCTCCTGGGCGATGCCGGCCTGCAGCGCGGCGTGGACCGTCTTGCTGTACCCGTACTCGATCCAGCCCGAGAGGAAGAGGACGAGGCGCTCGCCCCCCGCGACGGCGGGAAGCCGGTCCGCGAAGTCGAGCGTCAGCGCGTGCGGCAGCGCCATCCCCTGGAAACGCCGGTCGCGGGGGAAGGTGTCCACCGTGCGGCGGTCGTCCTCGAGGAGGAGCGGCAGGACGTCGCGGCCCGCATGGTCGGTCGCCGACGCCGGGAAGACCCGCTCGCGCGCCGCGTGGAAGCGGTCCCGCGGCATCGGCTCCTCCACCGCGAATCGCTCGTCGGCGTGGACGTCGAGGTCGACCGCGTGGTCGACCGCGAGGAGGTGCGCCTCGTCGAGGTAGGAGACCTCCTCCAGGTTCTCGACGAGGTGGACCACGTAGCGCCCTTCGGCCGGGGCGAGCGCGGGCAGGCGGATGACCTCCGTCGGGTCGGGGGGCGCGTAGCCGAGCGGAGGACCCGCGTAGAAGCCGAGGCCGCCGACGCCGAGGCAGTCCGTGACGTAGCGGTGCGTCGTCCCGTCCCACGCGAAGATCACGGGGCACGAGGCGATCTTGCGATTGACCTCCACGAT
>DATLLK010000438.1:0-2443 GCA_035537895.1 Planctomycetota bacterium | reverse complement strand
CGGTCGATCCGGTCGGGCGTCCATTCGTGTCGACGCCATCCAATCCACGGCGTGCAGTCGGCCGTGAAGTGGATGTTCTCCTCGGTGCAGCGCCTCGACCGGGAGCGGACGCGGCGGCGCTCCCAGGCGGCGAGCCGCCGCGTCAGGCGCGCCCACGCGGCGCGGGTCGAACGGTCCGCGGGGCGCGATCCGAGGTACGCGAGCAGCGAGCGCAGTCGGCCGCCGGGTCCGGTCGAGGCGGAGAGGGAGTGGAGCCAGCGCGCCAATTGGGCGTCGCGGCGCCAGCGCGGGACGGGGCGTCCGACGCGGGCCGTGTGGAGGTCGAGGATCCGGAGGTCGCAGAGGTCGCCCGGGCCCCCACCGACGAGGACGTTCCCGCTGTGGAGGTCGCCGTGGGAGACGCCGCGGTCGTGGAACGCGCGGATCCAGGCGGCGGCCCGGCGCTCGAGGGCGTGCCGCTCGCGCGGCGCGTGCGCGAGGAGCGCGGGCTCGAACGTGGTGCGGTCCTCGAGGAGGCTCGTCGCGTAGGCGGCCTTCTTGAGCAGGGGACCGCGGCGGCGCTCGGCCACGAGGAGGGGCCGCGCGGTGGGGATGCCCGCGCCCTCGAGGTAGCGCGCGGCGCGCCACTCGGCGCGCGCGCGACTCGCGCGGAACACGTTGCGGATCGTGTCGGCGAGCCCGTGCGGCACGTGGACCTTCAGGGCCACGGGGCCCAAGCCCTGGAGCCGCACCCGCGCGACCGCCCGGTACATGTTGCGCTTGACGAGGTCGCCGTCGGAGAGCGCGACGGAGGGATCCGGAAGTAGGCGCGTGCGCACGGGCCCCTCCGCCTCCGGCACGCACTCGACCGCGAAGCCGGCCTCGCGGAACCGGCGGAGGCTACGCATCGGGCGGCGCCTTGCGGCCGTAGCCCGACAGCTCCCAGACCTTCACGTACTTCAGGAACACGTAGTACGAAGCGAGCGCGGCGAGCACGAAGCCCGCACGGCCGTCGAGGAAGCCCGCGCGCAGCACGTACATGCGCAGGAACCGCGCGGGCGGCCGGAAGAGCATCGCCAGCAGGCTTCGCGTCCGTCCGCGCGCGACCTTCTCGCGCGCGGCGATCGTCGTGAAGCGATCGATCTGGCGCAGGTGCTCCGCGACGGACCGGTAGGTGAAGTGCGAGACCTCCCCCTCGGCGAGGCGGAGCTTCGGACCGTCCAATTCGACGTGGTCGTGGGGGTCGACGCCACCCCACCGGCCGCGCCGGCGGTCGAAGAGGCGAACGCGCCACTCGGGGAACCAGCCGCCGTGATCGATCCAGCGGCCGAGGTAGAAGGTGTGGCGGGTCACCTCGAAGCCCGCGGCGTCGGGTTCGCCCGCGGCGCGCAAGCGCTCGATCGCGGCGCGCAGGCGGTCGTCGACCCGCTCGTCGGCGTCGATCGAGAGGACCCAGTCGTTTTCGGCCATCTGCGCCGCGCGCTGCTTCTGGGCGACGTAGCCCGGCCAGTCGGTCACGACGACGCGGGCGCCCGCGGCGCGGGCGAGGTCGACCGTGGCGTCGGTGCTGCCCGAGTCCACGACGAGGACCTCGTCGCAGAAGGCGACGCTCTCAAGGCAGGCCTCGATCTCGCGGGCCTCATCCTTCGCGATGATGACGGCGGAGACCTTCACGCGCCCGAGCGCTGCGGCGCCTGCCGCGGCACCTGCCCCGAGAGGCGCCACCAGAGGACGTGCCAGGAGAGCCCGCGGGCCATCGCCGCGCGGGCGCGGGCGAGCCAGCGCCGGGCGGCCTCCGGGCTCCCGCCGTAGGCGGTCAGGAACCGGATGGCGTCCCTCGGCCCGGCGCGCAGGCCGCGCATGCGCAGCTTCTCGACCGCCCGCGCGAGGCGCACGAGGTTCTGGAGGCGGTCCTCCTCGGCGAGCGGGCCGTCGCGCGCGAGCGCGCGATCGAAGTCGAGGACGAGTACGCCGGCCGTCGAAGGATCGAGCAGCAGGTTCCTCGGGTGGAGGTCGGCATGGCGCACGCCGGCCTCGTGGAGGGCGCAAACGGTCCGGCCCGCCTCGGCCAGCACCTCACGGCGCGACCACTCGGGGTGCGCGGCGGGGTCCTTCAGGTACGCCTCGAGATCCAGCGCGCGGTCGACCTCGCGGGTCAGGAGGAACCCGCGCCAGCCGAGCGCGTGGCGACGCACGACGGCGCCGACGGCCTCGGGGACGGGCACGCGCACGGCCTGGAGGCGGCGGAGCAGCGTCAGCTCGTCGAGCGGGCGCCAGCGTCCGCGAAAGGAGGCCCCGCGGAGGTGGCGGAGCGCCCCGCCCTTTCGGTACTCGCGCGCGACGAGGGGGCCGAGCGAGGACTCGACGCGCCGCAGGGCGCCCCGGCCGCGCGCCGGGTGGCGCGGGAGCGAGCCGGGGCTGCTCGCGACCGCGATCACGGCCTCCTTCGCGCCGTCTAGGAAGG
>DATLLK010000437.1:0-4506 GCA_035537895.1 Planctomycetota bacterium | reverse complement strand
CCCCCGTGTTCCGGATGTAGGGAGAGGCCGATGACCGACCGCGCCCCCGTCCGCGTCGAGAAGGACCGCGCCGTCGCGACGGTCGTCCTCGACCGGCCCGAGCTGAAGAACGCGTTCGACGACCGGCTCGCCAAGGCCTTGCGGGAGACGTTCGAGGCGCTCTCCGCCGACGCGTCGGTCCGCGTGATCGTGCTGCGGGGGTCGGGCGACACGTTCTGCGCCGGCGGCGACCTCGCCTGGATGCGGCGCTCGGGCGCGCTCCCGAAGGCGCAGAACCTCGAGGACGCGCGCGGGTTCGCGTCGGCCTACGCCGCCGTCGACCGGTCCCCGAAGCCCGTCGTCGCCCGGGTCGCGGGCGTCGCGCTCGGCGGGGGGGCCGGCCTCGTCGCGGCGTGCGACGTCGCGATCGCCGCCGAAGACACGGTCTTCGGCTTCCCCGAGGTACGGCTGGGCATCGTCCCCGCCGCGATCTCGCCCTACGTGGCGAGCAAGATCGGCTGGAGCGAGGCCCGTCGCTGGTTCCTGACGGGCGAGCGTTTCGACGCGGCGACGGCCCGCCGGATGGGCCTCGTCCACGAGGTCGTGCCCGCGGCGGACCTCGACGCCGTCGTTCGCAAGTCCGTGGACGCGCTGCTCGCGTGCGGCCCCGAGGCGGTCGCGCGCGCCAAGCGGCTGCTCAAGGGTCTGAACGCCCTCGCCCCCGACGGCGCGATGCTCGACGTGACGGCCCGCGAGATCGCCGACGCGCGCGCCTCGGCGGAGGGACAGGAGGGGCTCACCGCGTTCCTCGAGAAGCGGCGGCCCTCGTGGGCCCCGTGAGCGCGCTCCCGTTCCGCACGCTGCTCGTCGCCAACCGCGGCGAGATCGCGGTCCGCGTCCTGCGCACGGCCCGAAGCCTCGGCCTGCGCACGATCGCCGTCTACTCCGATGCCGACGCGGACGCCCGCCACGTGCGCGAGGCGGACACGGCCGTGCGCATCGGGCCGCCCGAGGCGCGATCCTCCTACCTCTCCGTTGAGGCCGTGATCGACGCGGCCAAATCGAGCGGCGCGCAGGCGGTCCATCCGGGCTACGGGTTCCTCTCCGAGCGCCACGACTTCGCTCGCGCGTGCGAGGAGGCCGGGCTCGTCTTCGTGGGCCCGACCGCGGCGGTCCTCGACGGGTCGAGCGACAAGCTCGAGGTGAAGGCGACCGTCGCGAAGGCCGGGGTTCCCGTGATCCCGGGTCCCCTGGGCCCGGTCGAGGACAACCCCGCGGCGCTCAAGGCCGCCGCGAAGGCGACGGGGTTCCCGATGCTGCTGAAGGCGATCGGCGGGGGCGGAGGGCGCGGCTTGCGCCGCGTCGACCGCGAGGCGGACCTCGTCGCCGCGGCCGAGTCGGCGCGCCGCGAGGCCTCGGGCGCGTTCGGCGACGCCCGTCTCTACGCCGAGGCCCTGGTGCTCCCCGCGCGCCACGTCGAGGTGCAGATCCTCTGCGACGCCCATGGCCAGGTGCGCGTGCTCGGCGACCGCGACTGCTCGGTCCAGCGCCGCCACCAGAAGGTGATCGAGGAGGCGCCCGCGCCGGCGCTCTCGAAGGAGACGCGCACGACGCTCCACGCGGCGGCCGAGCGCGCGGCGCGCGCGCTCGCCTACCGCAACGCGGGCACCGTGGAGTTCCTCGTCGACGGCGCGGGGCGGGCCTACTTCCTCGAGGTGAACCGCCGGCTTCAGGTCGAGCATCCCGTGACGGAGGCCATCTTCGGGATCGACCTCGTCGAGTGGCAGTTGCGCGTCGCCGCGGGCGAGCGCCTGCCTCCCGAGGGGACCTGGACCCCGCACGGCCACGCGGTCGAGGCGCGCGTCTGCGCCGAGGACCCCGCCCGCGGCTTCCTGCCGGCCTCGGGCACGATCGTCTCGCTGCGCGAGCCGGACGGTCCCGGCGTGCGCGTCGACTCGGGCTGGGAGGCGCCGGGCGAGGTCCCGCCCTGGTACGACTCCCTCCTGATGAAGGTCGTGGCGCACGGCGAGACGCGCGAGCGCGCGATCGATCGACTCGACCAGGCGCTCTCCGAGACGGCGATCCTCGGCGTCGCGACCAACGTCGCGTTCCTGCGACGCGTGCTCGCCGACGGGGACTTCCGCGCGGCCCGCCTCTCGACCGACCTGCTCGACACGCGGACCGCGTCGCTCGCCGAGGACCCGCCCGTGCCGCTCGAGGCGCTCCTCGCGGTCGCCGCGGCCGACCTGCTCGGGGTCGCGCGCGAAGCGGCCGGCCGGGGCAGCAAGGACGGCGCGGGGCCGCGGAGCCGTCCCGACCCGTGGACGGGGCTCTCCGGCTGGCGGTTGACCGACGAGGGCGTCGTCCCGTGACGGCCCACCCCTTCCACGCGCGCGTCCGCGCCGGCGGCGCCCACCACCGGATCGACGTGCGTCTCGAGGGCGACCGGCTCGTCGGCACGGTCGACGGCGTCGCCGTCGACGCGACGGTCCGCGCGGCCGGCCTCGACCAGGTCGTCGTGCAGACGGGAGGACGGCGCCACGTCGCCGTCGTCGTCCGCGCGGGCGGCGCGTGGCTCGTCTCGACGGGCGGGCGCACCGTGGAGGTCGCCCGCGCCGAGGGCGCGGCCGACGACGCGGCCGCGACCCCCGCGGGCGACCCCTTCGCGACGAGCCCCATGACCGGCGTCGTCGCCAAGGTCCACGCGACGGCGGGCGCCGCCCTCTCGAAGGGCGCCCCGCTCTTCGCGGTCGAGGCGATGAAGATGGAGTACGTGGTCCGGGCCGACCGCGACGTCGTCGTGGACGAGGTCCGCGCGAAGCAGGGCGACCGGGTGAACGTCGGCGCGGTCGTCGTGACATTCAAGGACCCCGGCGAAGGCGCACCGGGATGATCGGGCCGGTCCGACGCGTCCGCGTGACCGAAGTCGGCCCGCGCGACGGGCTCCAGAACGAGGGCGTCCCCGTGCCGACGGACGCGAAGGTCGCGTTCGTCCAGGCGCTCGTCGCGGCGGGCCTGCGCGAGATCGAGGTCTCCTCGTTCGTGCGCGCCGACCGCGTGCCGCAGCTATCCGACGCGGAGGACGTGTTCGCGCGCCTCGGGCCCCCGCCGCCGGGCGTCACCTACCTCGCGCTCGTGCCCAACGCGCGGGGCCTCGAGCGCGCGCTCGCGGCCCGGGTCGGCAAGGTGGCCGTCTTCACGGCCGCGACGGAGTCCTTCAACCGGCGCAACGTGAACGCGACGATCGCCGAGTCCCTCGTGCGGATCGCGCCCGTCGTTCTGGGCGCGCGGGCGGCGGGGCTCCCCGTGCGGGGCTACGTGAGCACGGCGTTCGTGTGCCCCTACGAGGGCCGCACGCCGCCGGCGCAGGCCGTCGACGTCTGCCGTCGGCTGCTCGACCTCGGCTGCGACGAGATCGACGTGGGGGACACGATCGGCGCGGCGACACCCGCCGACGTCGCCGCGCTCCTCGACCTCCTCTTGCCCCACGTGCCCGTCGCGCGGTTGACCCTGCACTTCCACGACACGCGGGGCACGGCGCTCGTCAACGTGATGGAGGGGCTGCGGCGCGGGGTCTCCTCCTTCGACGCGAGCGCGGGCGGGCTCGGCGGGTGCCCCTACGCGCCGGGTGCGACGGGCAACCTCGCGACGGAGGACCTCGTCTACCTCCTCGGCGGGCTCGGGATCGAGCACGGCGTCGACCTCGAGGCCCTGCGCGCCGCGTCGCGCCCGATCGAGGCGATGCTCGGGCACGCGCTGCCCGGGAAGGTCTATCGGGCGGGGGCCGCGCCGACGGGCCCGGGGCCGCGAGCCGGCGGCTGATACGACCGGTCGGCGATGCCCGGGCCCGGGACGGGGAACGCGGACTTGCCGAGGAAGCCGCGCATCTTCGTGATGCGGAGGTCGCCGTCGTTGTCGGCCACCCGCGCCTGGCAGGCGAGGCGGTAGGGGCCCGTGCACCCGTGGACCTTCTCCCGGATCGTCGGCGGCGTCAGCTGCTCGCCCGGCTCCACCTTCACCCGGCACGTGCCGCAGAACCCCGCACCGCGGCAGTTCGTGAGCTTGGCGAGTCCGTTGTAGAGCGGGACGCCCGCGAGGAGGGCGGCGCGCCGCAGGTTGGCCAGGGCGCCGACCCGCACGGACTTGTTCCAGTTCACGAAGTGGAGATTCGGCATGGCCGCACCTTACCGAGGCCGGTCCCCGGGCGGCACTTTGCCCGGGCCCCCGGTGCCGCCCGGGGGGTCGGAGGCGGTCGTTCCCGGCCGGATTCGCGCTCAAGTAGGGGCCATACCTTGACCGACAAGGCATGCGACGAACGAGTGCAGCGACGCAGAGGTTCGAGCGCGGACGAGAACGAGACGAGCGAGAAGGTCCCGCGGTGGCCGACGCCGCACGACCCTCTCCGGTGCCCCCCGCGGGGCCCCGCGACAGACAGATCAGCGAGGCAACGGGCGGAATCCCCCCACCACCGATGCCGAGCTCCGAGGGGGCGGAAACCTGGGGTGTACCCGGGACCGCCCCCTCACC
>DATLLK010000436.1:0-2561 GCA_035537895.1 Planctomycetota bacterium | reverse complement strand
CTTCGCCGGGCGCCTGCCGGCGGCCGCGCCGCGGCTGGTCGCCACCGGGGCGCTCGACGGCTGGCCCTACGTCGTGACGTCCCGCGTGCCCGGCGTCCCGATCGCGAGCGTGTGGCCGGGACTCGCGGACGCCGAGAAGGTGCTCCTCTCCTCGGAGATCGGGGCGACGGTCGGCGCACTTCGTGGCATCCCGACGGCGTCCGACTCGGGAGCGGCGGCGGACGCGTGGCGGGCGTTCCTCTCCGACGTGGAAGGAAACCGCGATGCGCGCCAGCGTGGGCTCGGCGTCCCCGAGGCACGGATCGACGAGGCCCGGCAGCGCCTTCGCCACGCCGCCTCCGTCCGCGACGCCTCCCTCGTCTGGCTGCACACGGAGTTGCTGGGCGAGCATCTCCTCGTTGACCGCGACGCCATCGGATGGCGCCTCACGGGTGTCATCGACTGGGCGGACGCCCGCGTCGGCCATCCGGATTACGAGGTCGCGGCCCTCGTCGAGTTCGTCTTCCGCGGCGCGCGCGGCTGTCTGGAGGCGTTCCTCGAGGCCGTCGGCGAGGCCCGGCCCGACGCGGACCGCCGCGCCGACCTGTTCGCGTGGGCGCTCCGGCACCGATACCTCCACCTGGAGCGACTGCGACGCACCGCCGGCGGGCCCGCGACCCTTCGCGAGATCGAGGCGCGCCTCTACGGCTGAGGTGGGCCCGGTCTCTCCCGGACGACGTCGGTGCCGCGTCGGCGCCGAACGACCACCCGCGTCTGGACAATCGCGCGCCGCCGCCGTACCTCAACCTGCATGAACGGGGTCCTCCGCGTCGCCGCGCTGGTCCTCCTGCTCGCCGGGGCGGCGCAGGCGGCCGAGAGCGTCGCCGAGCAGCGCTCGCGGTTCGACGCGGTGGTGGCCGCTCGCGAGGACGCCGAGGCGCAGGCCCTCGGCAAGCGGCTGCTCTCCGAGTTCCCCGAGGACCCGTCCGCGCTCCACGTGCTGCGGACCTTCCACGAGCGCGACTGGAAGTGGCCGCGCCTGAAGGCGTCGCTCTCGACGCTCCGGCGCTGGGAGCAGGAGGAGGTCGACGACCGCGCCGAGCCCGACCTCCGTCTCGCGTTCGTCGAGGAGATCGAGCGCCTCTTCCCGAGGGAAGCCGTGGTGCGGGACGGAGGGACGCTCTACGAGCGCCTCTGGTGCCATCTGCAGGCGAAGCGCCACGACGAGACCCTGCGCCTCGGCAAGGAGTTCCTCCGGCGCTTCCCCGACAGCCCGACGGGCGACAAGGTGCGTTGGGCGATGGCGCTCGCGCACCTCGCGCGCACGCCGCCGGACCCCGAGAGCGCGACGAAGCTCCTCCACTGGCTCGCGGAGAACGAGACGTCGCGATACCGCGACCGTGCGGTGAAGAAGCTCGACGACCTAAAGACCGGCTCGACGTGGATCGACCTGCCCGACGGGCTGCCGCGCGCGGACGGACTCGGGAAGATCGCCGTCGTCACCGACCTGGCCGAGTCCGATCCGCTCTGGAAGGCCCTCGAGGACTGGCGGCGCGCGCGGGCTGCGACGGTGGTGCGCTTCCGCAAGGGCCGGCTGGGCGACGTCGCGGACGACCTGCGCAAGGTCGGCCCCGAGTTCGTCGCCTTCGCCGTGGCCCCGGCGACGGTCGACGTGAACTTCCACTGGCTGGCGCTCGAAGTCTGCCGCTCGCTCGACGACGACCCGCTCCCCGACGTGTACTTCGGGTACCTGACGGCGCGGGACGCCGAGGACCTGAAGGCGCTCGCCGAGCGTTCGCTGCGCGAGCCCGGGGACGCCGCGCCGAAGGTCGCGATGGTGGCCGTGCCGAGCTCGGCCGCGGCGGTGTCGGAGTTGGATGCGTTTCTCCACTACGGCCATGGGACCCCGACCGGGATCAACGGCGGGCTCGAGGCGAAGGCGCTCGGAGACGCCCGTCTCCCCCGCGCGCCGGTCGTGTTCTCGGGCGCGTGCTTCAACGGCGTCCTGTCCCGCAGCTTTCACGCGAGCGCGCTCTCGCCGGTGGTCCAGCGGCCGGCGGAGTACGCACCGCACGACCTGCTGTCCCTCGCGTGGATCCACGCGGGAGCCACGGGCGTGCTCGCCGCGCTCGAGGGCGATCGCGGAGAGATGGCCGGCGCCGAGTGGGCGCGCTGGCGAGAGACGGCCGCGACCCTGGGCGAGACGATCGGGCTCTCCTATGCGCTCGCGTTCACGAGCCTGCCCGAGGCGTGGACGGGGTTCCCGCGCTACCGCGTGGGTGGGGCTCGCAGCCAGTCGCTCTACGACGTGATGCTGCGGGGGCAGACCTCGCGGATCCTCGTGGGCGATCCCGCGGCGCGCCCCGTGCGCGCGCCCACCGCCCGCCCGGCGACGGAGACGCGCGCGGCGTGGGACGCCGCGAGTCGCACGCTCTCGGTCAGCGTGCGGATCCCGACCGACGTCGCCCTCGCCGAGGCGCAGTTCCTCTTCCACAACACGCTCACGGGCGCCGGCATGAGCTCGGCGGGCTTCACCGAACGGCGGCTGTTCGGGCGCGTCGAGCTGCCTGCCGAGGTGACGT
>DATLLK010000435.1:0-3541 GCA_035537895.1 Planctomycetota bacterium | reverse complement strand
GACCGCGGGCGACGTGATGCGCCGGGAAGTCGTGACGATCGACCGCGGGACACCGCTCGCGGAGGTCGAGCGGATCCTCGGCGTCCAGCGGATCCGCGGAGCGCCGGTCACCGACGGCAGGGGGACGATCGTGGGCGTCGTCAGCCTGCGCGACCTCGCCCAGCGTTACGGCGAGGAGTCGGCGCGGTACCCGCGTCGCGCCCCCGCGTTCTACGACCTCACCTCCGACGAGACCCTCGAGGAGGACCTCGACCGGCGGTCGACGCCACGCGAAGCCGAGGAGACCGCGGCCGACGTGATGACCGGCGAGGTCTACAGCGTGCCGGTCGACGCCGACCTGCGCACGGTCGCGCGCGCGATGACGAAGCGCCGCGTGCACCGCCTGCTCGTCGAACGGGACGGCCGGTACGTCGGCCTCGTGAGCACGCTGGAGGTCCTCGCAGCGCTCGCGAAGTGAGGCGAACGGACGGTTGACCCACGCGCGCGCACGAGGTCGGGCGACCGGCCGGCGGGACCCGGCCAGCGGGCCGACCGTCTGATACCTTCCCCGCCCCATGGCCACGCCCACCCGGTCGCGTTCCGCGCGCAAGGAACGCCCCCCCGTCTCCCGTCGCAAGCTCCTCCTGCTCGCCGGCGCCGCCGTCGTCACGCTGGCCGGCGTCGCGTTCGGGCTCAAGTGGCTGCTGTCCGGCGAGCGAGTGCGCCACGAGCTGCCCGTCCGCTGGCCCGACGAGTCGCCGCACGGAGAGCCGTTCCGCATCGGTCACGCGGTCAAGCCGGGCGACGTCTACGTGATGACGATCGACTTCGCGTCCGGCGTGATCCTCGGCTTCGACACGCCCGACCCGTTCACCGGCATGCGGCTCGACGGGTTCCTGCGCGTCGGTCACGGCGTCACGGAGCGTGCCGGCGGACTCACGAGCACCGTCCGCGTCGTGCTCGATCGCGTCACCGCCACCTACGGCCCGATGCGCGAGGCCGTCGCGGGCCCGCTCCAGGGAGACGGCTCCCCCTACACGATCACGTTCGACCGCGAGGCCGACGGGCGCCCGATCGCCGGCGGCACCTCGAGCGCGACGGCAGCGCCCCTCCAGCGCCAGGCGGTCGACACGGTCACCGCCGGGCTCGGGGACCTGCGGACGAACTGGGTGCCCGACCGCCCGATCCGGCTCGGCGAGGCGTGGGACATCACCGAGGTGGCCGACGTCCTGCCCAACGTCCTCGAGATGCTGCGGCGGGCCGCGGGAACGCAGGGTCCCGGGTTCCCCGAGCCCGAGATCCGCGGCCGCGTGGGAGCCGAGGCCTTCGAGGACCGCGACGGCGAGCCGTGCCTGCGCCTGCGCGTCGGCTGCGGAGCCCGCGTCGAGGGGTATGCGAAGCCGCCGGCCGTCGCGGTGTGGTTGACGGCCGCCGCGCGCGTCGAAGGCACGATCTGGGTCTCGCGCGCGACCGGGATCGTCTGGGGGATGGACTTGAACGGCGACCTGCGCTCGTCCTACCTGATTCCCGACCGCCACCAGCACCGCAACGCCCGCCAGCGCATCACCGCCAAGACCGAGCGCATGAAGGACATGCCCGAGTAGCGACCGCGCTCATCGGCGCCGGGGTTCGTGGTGCCGGCGCGCTTCGCGCGCGTGGCGCCCTCCTCCTCGAGGACTCGTCGGGCGGCCGTCCTCGAGGGGCCTTTGCTGGCGGGCGCCTGTCGACGGGGCGGCGCCTCGCTCTCGGGCCCTCGCCAGCTCGGGCCCTCATCCGCATCGCGGACCGCTCGGCCCCCGCGGCATCCGATGAATCGCGGTCGCGGTCTCCCGTCCACGTCGGAGGATCGTGGGCCCTTGCTCGGGAGGGGCTGGACCTTCTACCCCGCCCCGATGTCCGGCCACACCAGGTCGTCCTGGCCGACGAGTTCGAAGCCGTGTCCGCGGAGGACGCGGCCGGCCATGTCGCGATCGTCCACCTGGAGCGCGAGGACGGGGTGGCCGTCGGCGCGGAGGATGAGCGAGTAGGCGTACCAGACGTTCACCTCGCCCCCGAGGAGGACGGCCAGCACGCGCTGGATCCCGAATCGCGGGCCGGAGGGGAGCGCGACGCCGACGCACTCCGTGACGCAGGTCCCGTACCCCTCCTCGGCGAGGAGCGTCGCCGCGCCGTCGGGAGCGTCCACGACGAGGCGCACGACGGCGTGGTCGGCGCCCTCGAGGATGGAGATCCCGCCGATCCGGATGTTGCGCTCTTCCAGGATCTGGAGGGCGCGGCGAAGCGAGCCCAGGCGGTTGGGGAGGAAGAAGGAAACCTGGCGGATGCGCGGGTCGCCGTGGTCCTTGGCGGTCTCGGTCATGGCCGTCGTCTCTCGGTGGGGCGCACAGCCTACGCTCGACCGGGGCGCGGGCGCGAGCGATGCGCCCCCCCGCCCCGCCTGATCCGCGCGAGTAGGCTGGACAGCGGAACCCCGTGACCGCCTTCCCCCGCATCGCCGACGGCACGCTGCTCATCTACCGGCTCTTCGACGTCGCCGACGACATCGACCTCGCGCAGGCGGAGGCGTCGACCCGGGGCGACAGCGAGCGCCTGCGCCTGCGCGGGGAACGCGCGGGGTACCTCGACTGGCCCGACCGCCCGCTCTCGATCGCGCTCGGACCCCGCACGATCGCCTTCGAGGACGGCACCTCCCTCGCGGTCGAGGCCTACGTCCGCCTCTTCGCGCACGGCGTGGCCAGCGTGCGCTACGAGGCGCCGATCCCCCCCTCGACCGGGGCCGACGGGCTCGCGGCCCTCGTGGGTCGGTGCGCCGACGATCCCCGCATCGAGGCACAGGCGCGCCGCGAAGCCGACGAGGTCTGCGGGCGGCTCTCCCGGGCGCTCGACACCCCCCACGCGAGCGATCTCTTCGAGACCTACGCCGTCGTGCTCGTCCGTCGCCTCGAAGGCGGGGGTTGCGCAGACGTGCAGGGGCGCGAGCTCGCGTGCGTGCTCCTCGGCGAGCCGACCGACCTCCCGCTCTCGGCGCAGACGGTCGCCGACGTCACGGGCCGCCGCTTCTCCTGGACGGACGACGACCTCTGCGTCCTCGACTGGGACACGGCCTTCGTCGTGGAGCCGACGGGCGACCTCGCCGTGGCGCACGTCCTCGAGGTGGCCAGCGCCCAGCTGCTGGAGTTCCGCTACTACGACGCCGTCTTCGGGGAGGAGATCCTACGCGTCGCGGCGGAAGTGTCGCGGCCGAGGGCCGGCCTCGCGTGGCTCTTCCTCGGGCGCTACGGGCGCGTCCTGCGCCGCGTGCAGAACCTCGTCGTCGAGACCACCGAGTTCGTCGAGCGCGTCGACAACGCGGTGCGCGTCGTGGGCGACCTCTACCTCGCCCGCGTCTATCGCGCGGCGGTCGAGCGGCTCCGCATCCCCGCCTGGCAGGCCGACGTCGAGGGACGCAAGAGCACGGCCGCCCAGGTCGCAGCCATGCTGCGTACGGAGGCGAGCGGCACCTTCGGGCACGTGCTCGAGGCGACGATCGTCCTCCTGATCGTCCTCGAGATCGGGCTGGCAT
>DATLLK010000434.1:0-2535 GCA_035537895.1 Planctomycetota bacterium | reverse complement strand
CTCTTCGACGGGCACTCCCCCTTGCAGGCGCCGTCGCCGGCGGAGGGGCACTCCGAGCCGCACATCCCGGCGCAGTCGCCCTCGCACTTGCCCTCGCACTTGCCGGCGCACGAACCGTCGGCGCTCGGGGTGCCCGAGGCGGGGGCGGCCCCTTCGGTCTTGCCCGCGCACTTGCCCGCGCAGGAGCCCGCGGCCTTCCCGGCCGCGTCGCCCGCGGAGGCGGCCCCTTCGGTCTTGCCGGCGCACTTGCCCGCGCAGGACCCCGCGGCCTTCGCGGCAGGGGCGGCCGTCGCGCCCGCCGCGGCGGGAACGGACTTCGCGTCCGCGGCGGCCCGCGCCGTCGCGAGCTGCGCCGCGAGGTCACGGAGGAGGCCGGGCGTGTACTTCGCCGGCTCGGCCTTGAACGTCGGGATGCAGGCGGGGCAGCAGAAGCGGACCTCGATGCCTTCCCAGATCGTCGTGGCCTCGTCGGAGGCGGGCTCGCCCGAGACGGGACACGTCGCGTTGGCGATGACGACGGGCTTGACGGCGGGGGCCGCCGCCGGCGCGGGGTCACCGGCCAGGGCGAGAGACGAAAGCGTTGCGATGAAGAGCGCGGCGCCGAGCGCGAGGGTGCTGGAACGCATGCAGACCTCCTGTGGACGTCGAGGTCACGCCGCCATGGGCGAGTCGCGACCGGGGTTCGATCCGAGTCGGGGATCTTCCCACGTCGGGCGGGTACGAGTCGCCACGCCCCGCGGACCTCCGAGTCCGACGTCCCGAGCATGGGCCCCTGTGTGCGCCCCGCGTGAAGACGCCCGGGCGCCGGGGGACTCGGCGAAGGCGAGCCGAGGCTGCCCAACCCCCAGTGCCGGAGGGTTTCAGCGACGGAGACTCTCCTTCCCGCGGCACCGAGGCCGCTCGCGAGGGCGGAAGGCGCCAGCGACAGAAGCCCTCTCCGCGGCGCCGAGGCCGCGCGCCGGGTCGCTCTCGGGCACCCCGCGTGCCGGAAGGCGCGAGACGCCTCCCCGCTACGGCGACGTCCACGGCGGCCGAGGAACCAGCCGCGGGGTAAATGGCGGAGAGGACAGGATTTGAACCTGCGATACCGTTTCCGGTATACGCGCTTTCCAAGCGCGCGCCTTCGACCGCTCGGCCACCTCTCCGCACGTCGGAAATGTCGGGCGGGAAGCCTAGCGTCTCCCGCGCGAGGGGCCGCGTTTCGGCCCCACCGGGAAGGGTCCCGCCGCCCCCGTCCGGGGCGGCGGAACCCGCGCGGCGTGCCTTAGCCCTGCCGGAAGATGGCCGTCGCCGTCGTGCCGCCCACGATCGCGGCGCGGAACGCGAGGACGTCGATCCCCACGCTGACGGTGGAGGCGATGGCGAACGACCCGAAGGTCCCGCCGCCCGTCCCCGGCGCCACCGCGCCCTCGAGCGCGATGTCGAAGAAGTCGGCCCCGAACCGGGGCCACCACACGCCGGTCGAGCCGTCGGCCAGCACGGCCGTGAACGCGAAGCTGCCGTCCCGGGACTGCGCGTCGTCGTTCTCGTGGTCGAGCGAGGGGTAGTTGTTCTGGAACGTGCTGTCCGTGCCCGGGGCGACCCGGCCCTGGCCGAAGACCTGCGTGAGCGTGTCCTTGTTCGGCGCGCTCAGGAAGACGCGGTCCGTGTTCCCGCCGGCGATGAGCACCTCGATCGGCCAGCGGGCCGGGTCGTCCTGGCCCGGCAGGATGCGCGAGGCCGCCGCGAGGCCGTTCGTGCCGGCGATCGACTCGCCCGGCAGGACCACGTCGTTCAACGACCCGAGCGTGATCAGGCCGCTGCCCGAGACCGACATCGTGCGGGTGAAGATCCCGTGCTCGGGAGCGCCCCCGTCGAGCTCCCCCCGCCACGTCACGACGCCGCTCGCGTTGCCGTCGTAGCCCACGACGATCGGGCCGTCGTCGTAGACGTCGTCGAACTCGCGTCCGCCGGCCGAAGGCGGGGACGTCCCGTTGCGGGCCAGCACCGCGAAGCCGTTGCCCCGCGTGACGATCAAGGCCTCCGTGGCGCCGCCGACGACGCTGCACGAGAAGGCGACGAGGAGGCCGTTCTGGTCGATGCCGAGGCCGTTGAAGTCGAACCCCAGGACGCCGATGGTGCCCGACGCGACGTCGTTCACCGGGTCGTTCGTGACCGCGACGGCCGTCAGGTCCGTGCCGTCGGCCTTGACGGCCCAGACGCCGTGGAGCGGCGTTCCGCCGTCGTCGACGCCGACGAAGTAGACGTTGCCGAAGTCGGAGATCTCGATGAGGTCGCCCTCGAGCAGGGTGAGCGCGCCCGGGACCGAGACGCTGTTCCCCTGAGCGAGCGTGCGGCCGTAGTGGATGGCGGTCGCCTTGGACCCGACCGCGCCGGCCGAGTCGACCTGCGCCGTCAGCACGCCGGCCGTGGAGCCGCCGGCGATCTCGACGAAGGCGACGACGACGCCGTCGGGACGCATCCAGATCCGCGTGAACTCGTCGATCGTGCCCGTCGCGCCCGCCGTGGCGGGCACCGTCTCGCCCACCCGGTACG
>DATLLK010000433.1:0-4493 GCA_035537895.1 Planctomycetota bacterium | reverse complement strand
GCACTCGCCAGGAGAGCAAGCGCCGCTTCTCGCCCGCAGATCCCCCGCAGCAGCCAGGCCGTCGCGACCGCCTCGAACTCGCTCAACTCCACGCGTGCGGCGCGATGCAGCAAGACAGGGACGCAGGGCCAGCCGATCTGGCGTAGAGCGCTGACGCTCGACCATCCATGGCTCCCCGAACCCTCCTTCGTGCCGGGCGGCGCTCCGCCCTGCAGGGTCATCGACGCGGCGCAGTACTGGATGAATCGCTGATCCGTGGCGAGCAGGCGGGCTCCAGATTGCAGGGCGAATCCGCGCTCGTGAACGGGACGCTTCTCGTCGCTTCCGACGTCGAGGAGACCCCCGAGCACAGCCTCACGTTCGCTGAGGAGTTCTCTCGCAGCCCGGTCCCACTCGGAGGTTGTCCCCGCGCCGACGCGATCTCTTGTCCAACGTAGGAGATCGTCAGCCGCCGCGACGCATGGAAGGGCCAGGACACAGGCCCATGTACCGAGCCACAGCCCCCGACGCAGCCGTTTGCTCAAGCTCCCGGTTCGCATGGCTCGACCTCCGGTCGCAGTGGGGACGCGAGGATGCTACTGCTCCGCTTCGCTCTCGCCCGGAACCGGAGGCGAGTGTCAGGTAGGCTGGTCGGGACCGCCGACCCGGAGGCGGGACGGGGGACCGGCTCGGTGGACACCGCAGAACGGCTTCGCGGTTGCCTCCTCGCGGGAGCCTGCGGGGACGCCCTCGGGGCCTCGATCGAGTTCATGTCACGGGACGAGATCCGCGCGCTCTACGGCCCTCTGGGTCCGGACCGCTACGTGAGCAGTTCCCGTCCCGCCGGGCAGTGGACCGACGACACGCAGATGACGCTGTTCACGGCCGAGGGGATGATCCGCGCGCGCACCCGCGCCCGGCTGCACGGGATCTGTCATCCCCCGCGGGTCGTGCGCCATGCCTATCTGCGCTGGCTCCATACGCAGGGCGTTCCGGTCCGGGAGGAGATCACTCTCGGGAGCAAGCCGTGGCCCGACGGCTGGCTCGTGAAGCAGCGGTTCCTCCACGAGCGGCGCGGCCCCGGGAACACCTGTCTCACGGCGCTCGCGAGCGGTCAGTTCGGGACGCCGGAGCGGCGGCTGAACGACAGCAAGGGCTGCGGCGCCGTGATGCGCACTGCGCCCGTGGCGCTCCACGACCTCGTAGGTCAGGACGCGTTTCGCTCCGGATGCGAGTTCGGCGCGCTGACGCACGGCCACCCGACCGGGTACCTGGCCGCAGGCGTCCTCGCGGCCACGGTGGCAGGGCTCCTCGTCGGTCAGGAGCTCTCGGCGGCTCTCGACGCCGCGACGGCGCGTCTCTGCAAATCCCCCCAGCACGAGGAGACGCTCGCGGCGCTTCGGCAGGCACGGACAGCGGCGGCGGCCGGCACGCCGAGCGCGGAACGGGTCGCCTCGCTCGGGGCGGGATGGATCGCGGAGGAGGCCCTCGCGATCGGCGTCTACTGCGCGCTCGTCGCGCCCGACGTCCTCACCGGCCTGCGCCTCGCCGTCAACCACGGCGGCGACAGCGACAGCACCGGCGCCCTTGCGGGAAACCTGCTCGGCGCGATGCACGGCCCGCGCGCGATCCCCGACGTGCTTCTCGAGGACCTCGAGGGGCGCGAGGTCATCGAGCGCGTCGCCGCAGACCTAGTGGCCCACGTCCTCGAGCAACGCCCCGGGATCGAGGAAGAGGACCTGGAGCGCTACCCCGGCTGGTGACGGGGGGTGGCGCACGGGCCGGGACTACTCGTGCGCGAGTTGCAGCGTGAGGGGTCCCGACGGGAGGCGTTGCAGCGTCACGCGACCCTTGAGATATGCCTGACCCTGGCTCGCGCGGAACGCGGTCAATTCCAGCGGGAAGTAGCGATCCGGGTCGACGGCGATCGAGACCTTCCCGGCGGCGTCGGACCGGCTCATGGTGAGTGTTCCCGGACCCTGTGTCACGTGCACCTCGACGCGCGGCACCGGTCGGCCGGCGGGATCCACGACGATCCCCTCGATGCGCGCCGCGCGGCGCAGGCGCAGGACGTGCTGTCTTCCGTCGGGCTCGAGCGCCTCGGGGTTCGGCTGGAGCCAGCCCTGCTTCCAGCCGTCCGACGCCAGCTCGACCGTCATGCGGAGCGGGCGCGCGGGAAGGCCCTCCAGGGTCGCGCGGCCCGTGGCATCCAGCGCGACGGCGGCCCGTCCCTCCACCTGCAACTTCGCGTCCCGCAGGGGTTCGCCGTCCGCGTCGAGCACGAGGGCCCGCAACACGCGATCCTCGGCGAGGGGCCGCGCACGCAGGACGAACTCGGGACCGCCCGCCTTCAACCCCTCGAGACGGCCGGCGATCGCACGAAGTGAAGTGTCGGCCGAGGCCCGAGTCTTCGACCCCTCGGCGACGGTCGCAGGCCGGCCGTAGACGTACCCCGTGAGCTCGATCGACACGGGGGTGTCGGCGGGGACGCGGAGTCTGAGGCGTCCGCTCGCATCCGTCAGCAAGTAGAAGAGGCGCTCGCCCATCCGGACGAGCGCCTGCGCGCCGACGAGCGGCGAGCCGCCGGGATCCAGGACGGTCCCCGCGACTTCTCCGTCGAACTCCAGCGTCAGGGCGACCTGCGGCCAGTTGGGATGGGGCATGCTCCCGGGCGCGGGCGCGCGGTAGCCGTGCGCCGCGGCCCAGGCCGCGTCCGCGACGACCGCCGTCGCATCGGGGGAAACCGGGATGGCGACGTAGCCGCCCGGGCCCGTCACGGTCCGCCAGACGGATCCGTCCTTCGCCTCCACGGCCACGGGGCAGCCCTCGACGCCTCCGCCCCACGAGTCGGAGAGGCGGACGCCGATCTGCCGTGCCGCCGCGACAACCAGGTCCACGTCGAGCACGTCGGCCTTGTCCAAGCGGATGGGTAAGCGGTCAAACCCCGTCCCGTGGACCTCGTAGTAGCCGGGGCCGACGTCCTCGAAGCGAAACCGCCCCATGTCGTCCGTGTGGAC
This sequence comes from Planctomycetota bacterium, assembly GCA_035537895.1. GTDB lineage: Bacteria > Planctomycetota > PLA2 > PLA2 > JAEUHO01 > DATLLK01. The sequence continues at coordinate 1,497 of DATLLK010000433.1, read as the reverse complement.
GGCCAGAGCGTCGACTGCGAGCGAGAAGCCGCCGGGCATGCGCCGCCCGCGGTCCTCGCTGCCGCCCTCGAGACCCACCCAGGTCCCCGTGACCGGGTCGCCGTCGACCGTCCGCAGCGTCCCCTCGACGCGCAGCGCGCGGGGGAGAACCACGTCGCCCAAGTCCAGCATGCCCGCCACCGCCGCGCTCGGCGCATAGTCGATCGTCGTGCGGGCGTGACCCGTGGCCACGACCATCAAGGTGCCGGGTTCCTCGATCGGCAGGCCGTCGATGCGGAAGTCCCCGTTCGGCTGGGACACGCCGCTGCGACCGCCCTCGCGAACGTTGAAGGAGTCGCGCCCGAGACTCTGGACGCCCATGCGCGCGCCGGCCACGGGGCGGCCGTCCGCGCCGACCAGGCGCCCTGCGACGGTCACGCCCTTCAACAGTTTCACCTCGACGTCGGCGTCCTCGCGCGGCACGGAGGCCGCGCCACGCTGGTAGCCGACGGCGTCCGCCGCGAGTTCGCCCCCCGTGCCGACGGCCCAGCCGACCACGCGGAACCGACCCTCGGCGTCGCTCACGGTGGGCGCACCCATCCACCAAAGCGACGAGTTGGCGTTCACCCCGACGCGCGCGCCCGCGAGGCCCGCCCCCGATTCCGCGTCGACGACTCGACCGGCGACCGTGCGGCCGGCGGCCATCGTGAGGGTCACCGTCGTCTCGTCGCCCGTCAGTCTGCGCATGCGAACCGGCTGCGGCGAGGCCCAGGCCGCGTGCCGCACGGTGACGCCCACCTCGATCCCGGCCGGAAGGTCGTCGAAGCGAAGGGCCCCGCTCGCGTCCGTCGCGCCCCGCCACGGACCCGGCGTCGTCTCCGAGGTGTTGCGCACTTCGCACCAGGCCTCGACGGCCGCGTCCGCGACCGGCGCCCCGGTCGCGTCGAGCGTACGGACGACGAGCGCTGCCGCCGGGCCCAGGACCACGCGAACCCGCTCGCCCGCCGTGCATCGGGCGATCGCGTTCCTGGCGAGGCCCGAGGCTCTCACGTCGAGCGTTACTTCGGCGCCCCGCGGAAGGCGGATCGCGAACTGCCCGTCCGCACCCGTGGTCGCACGCCCCGCCTCGTCCTCCTCCCGATACCGTTCGGGATCGGCGCCCAGCACGCTCTTCCATGGCTTGGTGACCGCGCGGGCCACCGCGCCGGAGACCGGTGTGCCATCTCCGCGCACCACGAGGCCGTGAAGGTCCAGGTCGCGGTCGACACCCGCAAACGACGGGCTCCCCGCGAGGACATCCCCCCCGCTCGGTCGCGCAGGTGGACCTGCAGCGTCCCGGCCGGCAGCGGCCAACGCGGGGGACTCCTTCCCGCTTGCGAGGGACGCCGCGGCGGGCACCGCCGGTCCCTGGACGGAGCTCTCGCCCGGGGTCGGCGCCGTCGAGAGGCTCCAGGCGGCGACGCCGACGCCTGCGCACGCGAGCAGGATCGCCGCGGCCTTGAGCGCGGGCGTGAAGGG
>DATLLK010000432.1:0-3792 GCA_035537895.1 Planctomycetota bacterium | reverse complement strand
CGGATCGAAGAAGGACTCGAGGTCGAACCGGTCGCCCGGGATGGGGCGAACCGTATCGACGGCGCCCTCGAGGACACCCCAGAATCCGTCGAGATCGACGGCGCCGCCCGGGAGCCGGAGCCCCACGCCGACGATCTCGACGGATTCTGGGGTGTCCTCGAGGGCGCCGTCGATACGGTTCGCCCCATCCCGGGCGACCGGTTCGACCTCGAGTCCTTCTTCGATCCGGACCCGGAGGCGAAGGACAAGACCTACGCGCGCGAGGCCGCGCTCCTCGATCACGTCGACCTCTTCGACGCGTCGTTCTTCGGCATCAGCCCGCGCGAGGCCAAGCACATCGACCCGCAGCACCGGCTCCTCCTCGAGGCGACGTGGGAGGGGCTCGAGACCGCCGGCATCGTCCCTGCGGCGTTGACCGACTCGACCACGGGGGTCTTCGTCGGCATCGGCCCGAGTGACTACAGCATGGCGGAGGGCGCCGGGCGCACCGACGGGTCCGACGCGTTCACGATCCTCGGCACGCAGGCCTGCTTCGCGGCGGGGCGCCTCGCCTTCACCCTCGGGCTCCAAGGCCCGGCGCTGTCGGTGGACACGGCCTGCTCGTCCTCGCTGGTCGCGCTCCACCTCGGCTGCAAAGCCCTCCGGCGCGGCGAGTGCACCCTCGCCCTCGCCGCCGGTGTGCAGGTCCTCGCGGCCCCCGAGTCCTTCATCGCGCTCTCACGGACGCGCGCCCTCGCGGCCGACGGACGCTCGAAGACCTTCTCCGCGACCGCCGACGGGTACGGACGCGGCGAGGGCGCCGTCGTCCTGGTCCTCGAGCGGCTCCGGGATGCGCGGCTGCACGGCCGTCGAATCCTCGCCGTGGTGCGAGGCTCGGCCGTCAACCACGACGGTCGCAGCAGCGGCATCACTGCGCCGAACGGCTCTTCGCAGCAGAAGGTGCTCCGCGCGGCGCTCGAGGACGCGCAGCTGCACCCGCACGACGTCGACGCCATCGAGTGCCACGGTACGGGCACGGCGCTCGGAGACCCGATCGAGGTCAACGCCCTCGCCGCCGTCTACGCGCGCGGACGCTCGGAAGGCCCCCCGCTCCTGCTCGGCGCGCTCAAGACCAACATCGGCCACCTCGAGGCCGCCTCCGGCCTCGCCGGCGTCGCCAAGGTCCTCGCCGCCTTCCAGAACGAGGCCCTCCCGCCGACGCTCCACGCGTCGCCGCGGAACGCGCTCATCGATTGGGACGCGCTCTCCATCCGCGTCGTCGACGCGCTCCTCCCGTGGCCGCGCCGTGACGACAGCGCGCCGCGGCGCGCCGCGGTCTCCGCCTTCGGGCTCTCCGGCACCAACGCCCACGTGATCCTCGAAGACGCCCCGAGCGCCGGGTCCGAGCCACGGGCGGACCACGCCTTGCCCCTCCCGTTCGTCCTCTCGGCGAAGTCGGACGCCGCGCTGCGCGAGCAGGCGCAGCGACTCCGGGCTCACCTCGATCGGCGCGCCGACCTTCCGCTCGCCGACATCGCGTTCTCCCTCGCCACGACGCGCAGCCACTTCGACGTGCGCGCGGGCGTGGTCGTCCCTCCGGGCGAGGCCGGTCGGCGCGCCCTCGGCGAGGCTCTCGAGGCCCTCGCTGGCGGCCAGCGCCCCGCAGGCACGGTCCGCGACGCGGCCACCTCGGGCAAGCTCGCGATCCTCTTCTCCGGCCAGGGCAGCCAGCGACCCGGCATGGGCCGCGGCCTTTACGACGCCTTTCCGGTCTTCCGCGAGGCGTTCGATGCCGCGTTCGCCGAGCTCGATCCGCACCTCGAGCGCCCGCTCCGGGAGGTCGTCTTCGCCGAGCCCGGCAGCGACGACGCCGCGCACCTCGATCAGACGGCCTTCACCCAGCCCGCGCTGTTCGCGCTCGAGGTCGCGCTGTTCCGGCTCCTCGAGTCCTGGGGCATGACGCCCGATCTCCTCCTCGGCCACTCCGTCGGCGAGCTCGTCGCCGCACACGTGGCGGGCGTCCTCTCGCTGCCGGACGCGTGCGCCCTCGTCGCGGCGCGCGCGCGGCTGATGCAAGTCCTCCCTGTCGGCGGCGCCATGACGGCGCTTCAGGCGACCGAGGACGAGGTCCGGTCGCTCCTCTCGGACGGGGTAGACATCGCCGCGATCAACGGCCCGAGCGCCACGGTCGTCTCCGGCGACGAGGAGGCCGTGCGGGCCGTCGCAGCCCGCGTGGAGGCCCTCGGGCGGAAGGTCAAGCACCTCCGCGTCAGCCACGCCTTCCACTCCTCGCGCATGGATCCAATGCTCGAGGATTTCCGAGCCGTGGTGCGGACGCTGACGTTCCACCCGCCGCGCATTCCCATCGTCTCGAACGTCACGGGCGCCCTCGCCCGCGCCGACGAGCTCGCCTCCTCCGAGTATTGGGTGCGCCACGTCCGGGCAGCCGTCCGCTTCGCCGATGGGGTCCGGACCCTCGAGGCCCAAGGTGTATCGACCTTCCTCGAGCTCGGCCCAACGTCCGTCTTGACTGCCATGGCCGCGGAGTCGGCGGCGGCCGAAGCGCTCGGCGGCGCCGCGTTCCTCCCGACGCTCCGCGGCGAACGGCCGGAGGCCCTGGCCCTCACCGCCGCGGTCGCCGCCCTCCACGCCCGAGGACACGCGCTCGACTGGGGCGCGTTCTTCGCGCCGTGGTCTCCCCGCGCGGTCGCGCTCCCGACGTACGCGTTCCAGCGCCAGCGTTACTGGCACGAGGCGCGCCTGCCCTCGACCTCGCACGTCGCGGACGCGGGGCTCTCCTCCGCGGAGCACCCCCTCCTCGGCGCCGCCGTCGCGTTGGCGGACGGGCACGGGCAACTCTTCACGGGCCGCTTGTCCCTCCGCACGCATGCGTGGATCGCCGCGCACAGCGTGTACGGGGCGGTGCTCGTCCCCGGCACCGGCGTCCTCGAGATGGCGCTCCTCGCCGCGAACCGCCTCGGGATGGGTCAAGTCGAGGAGCTCGTCCTCGAAGCCCCGCTCGCGCTGAGCGGGGCGGCCGCTGTCCACCTGCAGCTCACCGTCGCGCCGCCCGACGAAGCCGGCCGCCGCGCGCTCGCGCTGTACGGGCGCACGGAGTCGGAATCGCCCGACGCGCCGTGGGTCCGTCACGCCACGGGCGCGCTCGGGCCGGCGGCCAAGGCACCGTCGGTCGACCTGTCCGTGTGGCCCCCACCGGGCGCGGTCCGCCTCGAGACGGACGGTCTCTACGAGCGGCTTGCAGCCGCGGGCTTCACGTACGGACCCGAGTTCCAAGGCCTCCGCGCGGTGTGGAGGCGCGAGCGCGAGCTCTTCGTCGAGACCGAGCTGCCCCCGTCGGTCGCCCCGACGAGCCACGCGTTCGGGCTCCATCCCGCGCTGCTCGACGCCGCTCTCCACGCGCTCGCGTTCGACGCGGACGAGGGCGCAGCGGTCGGACTGCCGTTCTCCTGGACCGGCGTGACCCTCCACGCGGCCGGCGCTTCGAGGGTCCGCGTGCGCATCGCGCGGCAGAGCGCCGACTCGCTCGCGCTGACCGTCGCCGACGACCAAGGCCAGCCGGTCGCGTCGGTCGACGGCCTGCTCCTCCGGGCGCTCGCGCCGAGCGCTCTCCAGGCGGGAGCCTCGCAAAACGACGCGCTCTTCCAGGTGACGTGGACGGAGCTCGCCGCGCCCGAGCGGGCGAAAGAGACCGGCCCATGGGCGCTCGTCGGAGCCGCCGAAGCCGGGCTCCTGGGCGCCCTCGGCGCGGCCGTCGGTCACGTCGACGCCCACCGCGATCTCGCCAGCCTCGAG
>DATLLK010000431.1:0-4537 GCA_035537895.1 Planctomycetota bacterium | reverse complement strand
CTGCCGAGGAACGCGACCCAGCCTTCCGGAAGCTCCTTGCGCAGCGCTCCGAGGGCGATGCGTGCCTGCCGAGATCAAGGCGCTGCTGGAGAAGCACACGGGGCTCGTCGCGCGCAAGTTCTCGACGTGGGAGTTCGGTCGCGCCAAGGATCCCGAGTGCGCCTCGGTGATCCTCGACAAGGAGGAGCAGGCACGCATCGCCCTCGGAGCGCTGCGCAAGGAGCTTCCGGAAGGCTGGGTCGCGTTCCTCGGCAGCCACCGCTGGCTCGACCACCCCGACTTGAAGGGCGTCGAACTCGTCGTCGCGCCGGGCAAGGGGTGGGCCGACATGCTGCGCACGGCGCGTCTCGACCCCGTCAACAGCGGGCTGAAGACGGAGTCGGTCGTTCGGTGGCTCGCGGAGTACGAGCGCACGCTCGGCGTCGACGTGATCGGTGCGTCCACCGACTCGCTGGACTTCACACTCATCGGCGAGCCCTACAACACGCCGCGCTTCGTGGACGACTTGACGCACCTCTGCCCCGACCTGCTCGACAACGACCGCAACGACGTCGAGGAGATGGTGAAGAGCGGCAAGATCAACCTCTGGTGGGACTGAGGGCCTTCCCCTGTGGACGCGGCCAGATCATGAGAGTCTCGTTCATCAATTCCTCCGGCTGGCGTCAAGCGCGAGCCGACCAGCCTTGGGTGACCCTCAGTTCCATGCTGGAGTCCGACCTTCAGGGCGACTTCTCGATAGGGCATGCACTCGATGACCTTCGCAGGGCGCTAGCCGCCCGAACTCGCGTCGCGATCACAGGGAACGCTCACACGATCTGGGTCGAGGGGGAGAGCGCGACCGTCGTGTGTGACGACGATCCCTCTCTACCGGCAAGTCGCATCGAAACCGAGAGCCTCATCGAACTTGTCCTCGCATGGCAGAGCTTTCTCGCACGTGGGACTCCGGTGCAGTGGCCCGGCAAGGCCCACGACCAGCGCGCTGTGGTGCAACCTCCGCCGTAAGCCACCCTGGCACAGCCTCGTTCCTGTCGAGCGTTCACGGCGCGTCACACCTCCTCCGCTTCTCCGCGCTTCCGCGTCCCGGGGAGTACTACCCTCATCGCGAGCTTGGCGGGATCTCCTCCGCATCGTCCTCCACATCGGCGGGAACCGGGGCATCGGCGGACTCGAGGCGGTGGATGGCGTCGCGGGCCTTGGAGGCGGCCTCGGGGCGTCTCGGTCGCAGGCATCGTACCGGCGCCCAGCCCGCCCGTCCGCCCGGCCATCCGGAGCGCGTCAGTCCCCCATCACGCGGTGGAGCACGCGCTCACCCGTCGCGAGATCGAAGGCGTCCAGGAAGTCGCCGGCGCTCTCGGTGACGGCGACGAACGCGAGGTCGCCGCGTACCTCGACGCGCGCGTCCTTCGAGTACCTCGAGTGGGCGACGGCGAATGCCTCGCAGGTCGCGCGCCAGACCTCCTTCCCGTCCGAGGGTCGGATACGGGCCAGTTCGGGGCCCCAGGCGGCCCCGCGCGTGTAGCCCCACGCGAGGAGGTCCCCGCCGGGAAGCGCCACGAGGCCGCCGTCGCATGCCGGCGTGGGGTCGCGCGTCCCGAGCGGGACCGTCCATGCGGCCGTCCCGTCGAGCTCGAGGAGCGAGACGCCGCGCGGCGACAGCACGACGAGGCTCTCGCCGCGCGCGACCGCCGCCAGGAAGACGTCGTCGTCGCGCCGCGCGATGATGCGGCCCGCGGGGTGGACGAGCATCCCGATCGGCGTCGCGGTCCAGATCGAGAGGGCAAAGCACGGCCCGACCGCCCGCAGCCGGAGGCTGCCCGTTCCGGCCGGCAGCGTAAGGCGGAAGATCTCCTCCTCCGTCTTCTCGCGCGTGCCGACGAGTTCCCGCGCCTCCTCGGCCCGCCGCACGACCGCGACGATCCCGTGCACGGTCACCGGCCCCTCGGACCACGGGCTCGGGTCGGGGAACGCGGCACCCGTCTTCTTCGCCGAGCGCGCCCGTGCGTCGAGCTCCCACTCGCCGCGGCGGTAGAGGCCCTTCCCCGCGTCCACGAGGACCGTCGGTGGCCAGAGCGGCGGCCCTTCGCACGCGCCGAGCGACTCTCCGGATGCCGGGTCGAGCCACCTGCTCCCGACCGGGATGGCGTACCGCCGATCCTCCGGGAGACGGCCCGCCAATGCACCGTCGAACGGCGCGCCGTCGATGCGCAACGTGAACTCCCCCGCCACCCAGTCCTCCCAGAGGATCTCCCAGGCGTCGCTCTCGGGCGACTGGAAGTCGAGGTGCCAGGCGCCGAGAACCGTGTAGCTCCCCCGCTCGCGCAGCGCGAACCAGTCGCGCAGCGCCACCTCCTTCTCGAACGTCTCTCCGGGCGCGAGGCGACGACGCACGGAGAGGCCGCCGAAGTGCGTTGGGTCGCCCACGTCCGGCACGGGGCTCGCACCCAGGAACGCGGCGAAGGCGAACTGGTTGTCCCGCGGCCCCCGATTGCGCCCCCCTACCTGGAACGCCACCGCGCGCTCACCGACGTTGCGGATACGCAGCGTCACCTTCACGGGTTGTCCCGGACGGTACACGGCCCGGTCGGGCACGAAGCGCACGTCGAGCGCGTGCCCCGGGTGGCGGCGCAGCGTCAATTCGACGCCGAGGAAGCGGGCGAGCGCCTCGGCGTCCGTCCGGTTCGGCGCGTGCACGTTCACGTGCGACGTCTCCGCCGCCGACGACCCGGCGCCATATGAGGGGAAGGCGCGCCCGCCGGCCACCAGAACCAGTGCGCCCGGCGACGACAGCCGCGCGTCATACGGCAGCACGACGTTGGCGTCGAACTCCTCGTTCGCGTCGCCGCGCGAGGACGCAGGACATGGGATCTCCTCGTCCGGCCGCGCCGGACACCCCGCCCGATTCGACACGCTCGGGGGCTGCATGTTCGCTGCTCGGCTTGGGGCGAGACGGTTCCGCCCTTCCTCGGGGGCCTCCATCCGGCACAATCGCGCCCCCGGCACTCGGTGAGGCAAGGCGCGTGAACGACTGCCCGTTCTGCAAGTTGGCTCGGCTCGGCGAGGATGACGACCTGGTCGCTCAGCGCACGAGCACCGTGTACGTGATCCCCGCTCCGAAGCAGCGTCGGCTCAATCGTGGCCACATGCTGATCCTGCCGAACGTCCATGTGACCCGGCTGATCGACGTCGAGATGCCCGTTCTCCAGGAGCTCTACTCCGTCGCGGGGCGCGTGAGCCAGGGCGTGCGGAAGGCCTTCGGCGCAACGGGCGCCACGCTGTTCCAGAACGAGAATGCCCCCGACCAGGTCCTGATGCACCTCCACATCCATGTCGTCCCGCGCAGATCGGGAGACGAGTTCCGGATGCCCGATCCGACCGGAGAACAGATCAGTCGCGCGGAACGACTGAGCCAGGCGCTCGCCCTGCGCCGCGCGTTGGGCTGAGCGGGTTCGGACCGCATGCACGCTCCGCCCGCTGCGACGGCCGGACGATCGCGGGTCCCCGTCGTCCGCCGCGTCCTAGCGTCGGCGTCCGAGTGCGCCGTCGCAGCCAAGGCGGCCCTCGTTTCTCGCGACGAGTATGCTGACGAGGCGCGCGACGACGCCGCGAGGAGACGCCCGTGAGGAGATCGGTGCTCGTGCTGCTCGCCGCGGCCGCGCTCCTCCCGTGGGCGGCCGCCGCGACGGGAGGTCCGGCATCGCCGCTCACGGAGGAGGACCGCCGGCTCTTCACGTGGTTCGACGGCATCGGCCTCCCTTCGTGCGCCAGCAAGCCCTACGTCCGGGTGGAGTGGGTGCGGGACGGGGCCTCCGCGACGGTTCCCGCGGCGGAGGACCTGTGGGTCGTCGACGGCTTCGTCGTCGCCGAGGACGGGGACCGCATGACGCTCCTCGACGGCGACCTCTGGCCGCGCAAGCTCACGCGTACGCCGGGCCGAGGGTGGAAGGGCGGGGTGCGCAAGCTGGAACTGCGGGTGGTCGTCGCGACCGCGCTCGCGCGCCTGAAGGCCATGGCGACGGACCCCGGCGCGGTCGAGGCGATGGACGAGATCTACCCGGGCGTCCGCCTGCGCTTCGGCGACGAGGCGCAGACCGCGGCGCTGGCGCGGCACGCCGCGGAGAACGGCCTCGAACGGGAGGCGCACGCCCTCCTCGACGCGGTGCGCGCCCTGCCCCCGATCCCGGGACAGCCCGCCGCGCCCTTCGATCAGGTCGTCGCCCGCCAGCTCGACGAGGGCGTCCTCTGGCGCATCCTGTTCGACGTCGCCGACGGCGACATCCCGCGCGCGCGGCTGCTCGCGCGCCTGCGCGGCTGGCGGACCTCGTTCCCCGCGAGCCCTCACCTCGCGCGGGCGGACGCCGTGCTCGAGGTCCTGCCGGCGATGGTCGAGGAGGACGCCGCGCGCCGCCCGGTCTCCGATACGGACCTCGGGCGCCTCCCTCCGGCGGCCCAGGCGCAGGAGCTCGTCTACCGCCTCCGTGACCAGCCCGGGGACGTCAGGATGGGCCGCCACGAGCGCGTGACGTTCGACCTGGGGCCC
>DATLLK010000430.1:0-3770 GCA_035537895.1 Planctomycetota bacterium | reverse complement strand
GTGCAGGACGGCGTGCCGGCGCGACGCCGTCTCGTCGAAGAGGCGCAGGCCCGCGCCCTCCCCGCGGCCGAGCACGAGCCCGTCGGCGACCTCCACGTCGTCCGCGCTCGTGCGGCCCGCGACTCGGACCAGGCGGTCCATCACCAGGAGACGAACGCGTACCCGTCGTGCGCGAGGTCCGCGAGGCCCTCGGGGCCGACGAGTTCCGCGCCCTCGACGAGGGCGTCGTCCTGGAAGTCGCGGTCGCGCCAGGCGTCCCGCGACACGCGGATGCGCCCCCCGCCGGCGGTGAACGCCCGCAGCAGGGCGAGGCAGTCGGGTCGCCCCCCGCCGCTCAAGGCCTCCGCGACGCCCCGGGCGGCGAGCCGCACGCCCTCCGCGTCGAGCCACAGGACCGGGCGCGGCGAGCCGGGCCGTGTGGCGGCGGCACTCGCGGTCCGAAGGGCCGCGACGGCCGTCTCGGGCTCGTCGGCGGAGTGGAGCAGGAGGAGGGCGAGGGCGGCCATCGAACGGAGCGAGAGCCTACCGAGAAACGAAGCCGGGCGCCCTGCTCGAAGGCAGGGCGCCCGGTGAGGACACTGCGCGAACGCGCGGAGCGAAGCGGGGCTTACGCCTTGGGCTTCAGCTCCGTCACCTTGGCCTTCAGCTCGTCGGCCTTCTTCTGCCGCGCGTCGAGCTCGGCACGCTCGGCCTCGATCTCCTTCTTCTCGGAGGCGGAGAGGCCCTTGTCGGCGCCACGCTTCTCCTTGTCCTCGAGCACGGAGAGCGCCTTGCCGATCTTGTCGTACTCGACGAGCACGGACTTCAGGTCCTTGATGACCTTGTCGAGGTCCTGCTTGTAGTGCTTGTTCGCCGTGGCCTTCATCGTCGACCACGTCTCGCCGAGCTTCAGCTGGCTGCCCTCGAGGACCTTCGTGGTCTTCATGTCGGCCGTCACGAAGATGAAGCGCGGGACTTCCTTGCCGGCCTTCTCGCCGAGCATCGGGTCCGCCTTCACGTCTTCGGGCGTCATCTTGATCGCGTCGAAGGCGCGGCACCCGAGGCGCACGCGGTCATCCTCGAGGATCACCTTCTCGACCTGGTCGAAGCCGCCGGAGGCGCCACCCGGATCGATCACGTAGATGAACAGGGGCCTCTCGAGCGTCGACTTCGGCGCGTCCTCGGCCGGCGCAGCAGGCTCGGCGGCGGGCGCGTCATCGCCCGTCAGGACGGGCGTCTCGATCTTGGGAACGTTCGTGAGCGTCTTCCACTGAATCGTCAGCTCGGCCATACTGGCCGAAGAGCGACCTCAGCAGCCTCCCGTGGCCGGGATGGGGCTCGCGACCCAGCTGGCCAGCGCGAGTGCGCCGACCGTCGCGATCAGCAACGGCTTCCTCATGGGCAGAGTCCTCGTGGGTAGCCCGGGGGTCTCCCGTGGCTATTGACAGTGTATACGTCGACACGGTGACGTCGCAACGCGAGGGTCGCGGGCAAAACGGGACTTTAGGCTCGAGCGTGCGGGCGACTCCCGCGCCCCGCATGATTGTTGAATGCACCCATCAGGGCAAGGACTTGAGCAGCGTGTCCGGGTGGGTCTTCGCGTCCACGGGGTCGATCACCTGCTCCACCTTGCCGTCGGGTCCGATCACGAACGTGACCCGCTTCGCGTAGGCCGCCTTCGCGTCCGCGGCGACCCCGTAGGCCCGACCGACCGTCCGGTCGGTATCCGACAGGATCGCGAAGGGGAAGTGGAACTTCTCCGCGAACGCGCGGTTCGCCTCGACCGGGTCGAACGAGATCCCCAGGACGACGACCTTCTTCTTCTCGTACTCCGGGCTTCGATCACGGAAGCCGCACCCTTCGAGGGTTCAGCCGGGGGTGTCCGCCTTCGGGAAGAACCAGAGCACGACGCGCTTCCCGCGGAGCTCCGCGAGCGTCCGCTCCTTCCCCGTGTGGTCCTTCACCCGGAAGTCCGGGGCGACGTCTCCGACCTTCGGCATGGTGGCCTCCCGTTTCGCGACGTTGGCGCCCGGATCGAGCCTCGTCCCGGGCGTCGCGGGGCCCGGACGGTCGCCACGACCTGCGGGGGCTCCTTCACGGATGCACCCGCTGACCGCGAGGAGCAGCGCCGCTGCGAGAGGAACTCGTCGCATCGGGCCGCTCCGCCGGACGCGCGCCGATCCTACCCCCGGCGGGACTCCCGCGGGGAGGCCGACGGCGCCGGTGGCCGTCTCGTAGAGTGGCGGCGGTGACCTCCCCGGAGCCCCGGCCGCTGCTCCCCGGGACGCGCCTCGCCCACTACGTGCTCCGCACGCCGATCGGGTCGGGTTCCATGGGGACGGTGTACGAGGCGCACGACACCGCGCTCGACCGCACCGTCGCGGTCAAGGTCGTGAACCCCGCCCTCGTCGGCTCCCCCGAGGCGCTCGACCGCTTCCTCCACGAGGCGCGCGCTGCCGCGCGGGTCTCCCACGACCGCGTGACGCACATCCACTTCGTCGGGACCGACGACGGCCGGCCGTTCTACGCGATGGAGCTGGTGCCCGGGCGCACCCTCGAGGAGATCGTGCGCGCCGACGGGCCGCTCCCGTTCGCGACGGCGATCGACGTGCTCCGCCAGGCGGCCGAGGGGCTCGGCGCGGCGCACGAGGCGGGCTTCGTCCACCGCGACGTGAAGCCCTCGAACCTGATCCTGCGCCCCGACGGCGGCTTGAAGGTCACCGATTTCGGCCTCGCGAAGTCGATGAGCGGCGATCCCGGCGCCACGCACGTCGGCAACCTCGTGGGCACGCCCGAGTTCATGAGCCCCGAGCAGTGCCGGGGTCAGCCCGTGGACGCGCGCACCGACGTCTACACACTGGGGCTCACGGCATTCTGGCTCCTGACGGGCGAACGCCCGTTCGGCGGCGGCTCCGTCGGCGCGATGCTCGACGCGCAGATGAACGCGCCGCTGCCGTCCGCCGCGGCGCGCCGCCCCGACCTCCCCGCGCGGGTGGACGACGTCCTCGCGCGGCTCACCGCGAAGGACCGCGAGCGCCGCCCGGAGTCGATGCGCGAGGTCCTGTCGCTCCTCGAGGACCTGCGCCCTCGCGCCGTCCACCCCGCCCCGCTCACCGCGCGCGCCATCGCGCTCGTCGTCGACACCGTCGCGTTCGCGGTGGTGGGAAGCGCGGTCGTCACCGGGGCGGCCCAGCCCGATGCGTACGTGCCCGGCGCGCTCCTCGGCGCCATCGTCTCCCTCGTGACCTTCGCGGTGGTGGTCGCAAGCCAGTACGGGATGGAGGTGCGCTTCGGGGGCTCGCTCGGGAAGCTGCTCCTCGGCCTCGAGGTGGTCCGCGACGACGGCACGCGGCCGGGGCGGCGCGCGCTCCTCGCGCGACTCCTCGTGCGCTTCCCCACGATTCCCTTCATCCTCGTGCCCGACGACGTGCTCCCCGATCTCGCCGAGTACATCGTCGGCTACTTCCAGCTCGGGGTGATCGCCGCCGGCGTCATCACGTACCTGGCGACGCGCGGCCGCACGCTCTCCGACCTGCTCACCGGGACCCGCGTCGCCTACCGCGCTCCGCCGGCGGCCGCGCGCGGGAACGCGGCGGAACGTCGTCCGAGGAACGCGGCGAAGGCGTGACGTCGCGCGCGTCGCGGTCGATTCGCCGTCGCGGATGTCGAGGAATGTGAACGTCCGCAGTCGAAAGGCCTCGCCGCGTCCGCGGCCCATGCGCGGCGTGTCCGCTGTCGGTGATTTGCGCGTTCACATGTTTCATACCTTGTGAGCCAAGGTGCCAAACAAC
>DATLLK010000429.1:0-9837 GCA_035537895.1 Planctomycetota bacterium | reverse complement strand
GGGGAGGGGCGGCTCGGCGTGGATCCTCCCCCATTCGCAAGCCCCGGGCCGATCCCCGGGCCCGGGCCCGGGCCCGCCTCGGGCGCGAGGGGGAGGCGGACCGTGAACCGCGCCCCGCCCTCGGCCGCGGTCCCCACCTCGATCGTGCCGCCGTGCCGCTCCACGATCCCGTACGAGACGAACAGCCCGAGCCCCGTGCCGTCGGCCCGGCCCGTGAAGAACGGCTCGAAGATCCGGTCGCGGTCCGCCTCGGGCACTCCGGGTCCCGCGTCCCGGACCTCGAGGACCGCGCGCGCGCCTTCCCGCCGCACCGCGACGACGACCGCCTCGCCGTCGTCCACCGCGTGCAACGCGTTCGTCAGGAGGTTCAACGCGACCTGGTGGAGCTGCGCCGCGTCGCCCGCGACGGCCGGCACGGGCGCCGCCTCGCGCCGGATCACCACGCGCCGGCGCTCGGCGGAGGGCGCCGCGGTGCGCACGGCGTCCTCGACGAGGGCGAGGAGGTCGACGCGCTCGAGCGCCCGCTGCCCGGGCCGCGCCACGTCGAGCAGCGAGTGCACGAGGCGGGCCCCGCGCTGCGCCGTGCGCCCGATCATGTCGAGGTCCTCGGCGACGGACGGGTTGCGGTTCTCCGCGCGGGCGCTCTCGGCGCAGCCGAGGATCCCGCCGAGCAGGTTGTTGAACTCGTGCGCGAGCCCGCCCGCCAGCGTGCCGAGGCTCGCCATCTTCGCGGCCTGGACGAGCCGGTCGCGCGTCGCCTCGAGCTCGGTCAGGGCGGCCGTGCGCTCCCCGAGCGTCTTCGCGAGCGCCGCCGTCTTGCGGGCGACCTCCTCCTCGAGCCCCGCCCGGGAGCGGCGCAGCTCGTCCCGCATCGCGTCCACGTCGCGGGCGAGCGCGCCGATCTCGTCGCCCCGGCGGGCGACGTCCCCGACGGGCGTCGCGAGGTCGCCTCCCGTCATGCGCGCGACGGCCGCGCGCAGGCGCGCGGCCGGCTGCAGCACGGAACGCCAGAGCGCGAAGGCGAGCAAGGCGGCGAGCCCCGCGAGCAGGACGGCGAGGCGGCCCGCGAGCCGTCCCCGCCGCTCGGCGGCCGCGGCGGCGGCCCGCGCCTGTCCCTCCGCGCGGAGCTCGACCGTGGCGCGGTCGACGCGGGCCGACGCCTCGCGCCCGAGGCGGTCCGCCACGATGCGGACGTGCTCGCGCTCCGCCCGCCCGCGGCTGCGCACCTCCGCCGTCAGCGCGCGCCGGAGCGCGTCCACGTCCACCCGCTCGGGGTGCACGCGGTCGCGGTAGAGGGAGAGCGGCTCCTCCTCGAGCCACTGCCGCGTCCGCAGCTCCGCCCCCGCCACGAGCGCGACGGCGATGTCCTGGTGCTCGCGGACGAGGTCGTCGGCCAGCCGGCGCAGCTCGTCCTCGGCGAGGCGCTCGGACCGACCGGCCTGCTCCAGCGCGTCGCGGCGGTCCTCCTCCGTGATCCAGAGCACGACGAGGGCCCCGAGCGCGAGGACGACGGCGGCGACGAGCAGCACCGTGCGGACGACGAGCGACGACCACCACGGGGACCGCGCGGCGCCGGCGGGGGTCATCGCGTGCCCTCGCGCGCGGGCGCGGGGGCCACGGGCCGCCGCAGTCGGCTCGCCGCGGCGAGGAAGGGGAGCGGCGGGGCGAGTCCCTCGGCGTCGGCCGCCTCGAGGTCGACCCACACCTCCGTCGCGCGCACGGCGCGGCGCAGGGGCACGTCGCGCCCCTCGCCGGCGACGAGCATGCGGGCAGCCTCGGCCGCGACGCGGCCGAGCAGCGCCGCGTCGGGCGCGAGCACGACGGCCGCACCCCGTCCGAACCGGCCGCGGTCGGCCGACAGGAGCGGCACGCGCAGGGCGCGTGCCCGGGCGACGACGGCCTCGAAGGCCTCGGCCGTCTCGCCGCGACCCGGCGCCCACTCGAGGATGGCGTCCACGCCGGCCCCGCCTTCGGTCAAGGTCCGCGTCTCGATGCCGGCCGCGCGGCCGAACTCGCGCCGCAGCGCGGCCGCCGTCGCGTCCTCGGCCGTCCACGGGATCAGCACCGAGGGTTTGGGCCGCCCGGGCAGGAGGCGCCGCAGGACCTCCCCCCACGCCTCCGCGGGAACCTCCGCGCGGACGACCGCGCAGGGCACCGGCGGCGACGGGGGCGGGGGCACGGTGCGGCCCGCGACGGTCCATGCGAGGTCCACGTACACGGCCGGCAGCCGGCCACTCTTCCCCGGGAGCGGGGCCGCGGCGAGCCGCGCGCCCGCCACGGGCCCGAGCGCCGCCACGAACGGGGGCGCCGACGTCAGGACCTCCTTCACGGACGCGGCGAACGCCTCGGGCGTCGGCGAGGACGGCTGCTTGCGGCAGATCCGCGGGAGGTTCGCCTCCTCGAGGCCGAGTCGCAGCCCGTCGTAGGCGACGCGCATCGTCTCGTCCTCGTCGCGCCAGGCCCAGACGCCGCAGTCGGCGGAGCCCGCGGGGTCGGCGTCCTCGGCGCGCGCCGTCGTGACCCCGCAGGCGAGCGCGAGCGCGAGCGCCGCGGCGCGACGGACGCCTCGGGACCCGCGAGGGCGGGTCGCGGTCGCGCAGCGGCGCTGCTCGCGCGTACGGTCCATCCGGCCCATGGCACCACGGGTCGCGCCGTCAGGCAATCGTCGTGCGGGCGCGGCCCTCGTGGTCGTCGTCCGTCGGCGTGTCGAGGGGTAGGATCCCGGCGTGAAGGTCGCCGCGATCGACATCGGCTCGAACTCGGTGCACATGGTGATCGTCGAGGCGGTCGCCGGGCGCGACCTGCGCGTGCTCGCGCGCGAGAAGGAGATGGTCCGGCTCGGCGACAGCGCCTTCGGCGACGGCCGGATCTCGGCCTCGGCCCAGGCCCGCGCGCTCTCCACGATCGCGCGGTTCCTGGAGCTCGCGCGGCGCCGCGGCGCCGACGCGGTCACGGCGGCGGCCACGAGCGCCGTGCGCGAGTCCGCCAACGGGGCCCAGTTCCTCGCTCTCGTGCGCCGCGAGACCGGGCAGCACGTCACGCTGCTCGGCGAGCACGAGGAGTCCCGCCTCATCTACCTGGCCGTGCGCGACGCGATGGACCTGCGGGGCCGTCCCGCCCTCGTCGTGGACGTGGGCGGGGGCAGCGCGGAGCTCCTGGTGGGCGACGCGACCGCGATGCGCTACGCCGCGAGCCTCCCGCTCGGCGTCCTGCGGCTGAACGCGAGGTTCCACGGCGAAAAGGCCCTGAAGGGGCGCCGGCGCCGGGCGCTGCGCGAGCACGTGCGCGAGGCGATCGCCCCCGCGATCCGCGCGGCCAGGCGGGCCGGGGTGCGCCGGGTGATCGGCACGGCCGGGACCGTGAACGCGATGGCGCGCATCCTGCTGGCCCACGGCGACGAGATCCCCGACCCGGACTCGAGCGCGACCGCCCGCATCCCGACGCGACGGATCGCCGACCTGGCCGACCGGCTCCTCTCGATGCCGCTCGCCAAGCGCCTGCGCGTCCCGGGCATGGACCCCGCGCGGGCCGACTCGCTGGGCCTCGGGTGCGTCGTCGTCGAGGAGGTCCTCGAGGCGATGCGCGCCGACACGATCTCCACCTGCCGAGCGGCGGTGAGGGAGGGGATGGTCCTCGACTACATCGCGACCCACCCCGCGGGACCCCGCGCGCGGGGCGGGCACGACGTCCGCGAGCGGACCGTCCGGGACGCGGCCTCCCGCTACGCGCTCGACGACCCCCACGGCGAGCAGGTGTCGCGGCTCGCGCTCGCGCTCTTCGACGGGACGCGGCGCCTCCACCGTCTGGGCGACGCCGAGCGCGAGCTGCTCCACTTCGCGGCCCTGATCCACGACGTCGGGCAGCACGTGGAGTACCGCCGCCACCACCGGCACTCCTGGTATCTCATCCGCAACGCGGAGCTCCAGGGCTTCGAGCCCGAGGAGATCGACGTGCTCGCCTGCCTCGCCCGCTACCACCGCCGCGGCGGCCCGAAGGACGAGCACCCGGAGTGGCAGGCGCTGCCCGCACGCCGGCGCCCGGCCGCGTTCCTCCTGATCGGGTTGCTGCGCGTCGCCGACGGGCTCGACCGCGGGCATGCGCAGGAGGTCGAGCGCATCGACGTGAAGGTCCGCCGTCGGAGCGTGGTCGTGAAGGTCGCCGGCCGCGGCGCGATCGACCTCGACGTGCTCGGCGCGAGGAGCAAGGCCGACGTCCTCGAGGAGGCGCTCGGACGCCCGATCGAGTTCGAGCTGCGCGTGATGCGCCGCCGTCGTCCGGCCCGCCGCGTCCCCCGCGTCGTCCGTCGGGCGCGAACGAAGCCCGTGCCCGCGAGGCGCGCGGCTCCCCGCAGGCGTTCCCGCGCGAAGCGCTGAAGGAACGTCGCGGCGCTTCAGTCGACCGCGTACGGGTCGACGTCCACGTCGAGCGGCGAGGTCTCGCCCAGCGCGAGGAGCTCGTGGCCCCGCATCGCGATCATGGCGCCGTTGTCGGCGCAGAGCGAGGGGCGCGGGAATCGCACCCGCACGCCCGCCGGAGCGCGCTCCGTCAGGAGCCGGCGCAGCTCGCGATTGGCGGCGACGCCCCCGCCGACGACGAGGTCGGCGACGCCCTCGCGCTCGACGGCCGCGAGCGTGGGGCCGATCAGGTTCTCGACGGCGGCGCGCTCGAAGGAGGCCGCGACGTCGGCGGGCGAGACCGGCAGGTCGGGACGGTTCGGGCCGTCCCGCCGGCCGCCGACGCCCTTCAGGTAGTAGAGGACGCTCGTCTTCAAGCCGCTGAAGGAGAAGGAGGGCCCGTCGCCCTCTCCCTTGAAGCGCGGGAACCGCACCGCGTCGGGGCGTCCCTCCTGGGCCAGGCGCGACACGGCGGGACCGCCGGGCTGGGGGAGGCCCAGGAGGACGGCCACCTTGTCGAAGCACTCCCCCGCCGCGTCGTCGTGCGTCTGGCCGAGCCGGACGATCTCGCGGGGGCCGCGGCAGGCGTAGAGCGCCGTGTGGCCGCCGCTCGCGACGAGCGCCACGAAGGGGTAGTCGAGGTCCTCGTGGTCGGCGCGCGCCGAGATCGCGTGCGCCTCGATGTGGTGCACGGCGAGGAGCGGCCGGCCGCGCGCCCACGCGAAGGCCTTCGCGAAGGCGACGCCCACGAGCAGCGAGCCGACGAGGCCGGGGCGCGTCGTCACGGCGACCGCCGCCACGTCCTCGGTCGGCGTTCCCGACTCCTCGAGCGCCCGCCGCACGACCGTCCCGATCCGCTCGGCGTGCGCGCGGCTCGCGATCTCGGGCACGACGCCCTGGAAGGCGGAGTGGAGGTCGTGCTGCGTCGCGACGACGCTCGAGAGGACGCGCCGCCCGTCCTCCACGACGGCGGCGGCCGTGTCGTCGCACGACGTGTCGATGCCGAGGATGCGCACGCGGATCAGCCGTTCTTCGGCGGCGATCCGCCGCGGATCTCCTGGAGGAGGAGGTTGCCGGCGATCAGGTCGAGGGCGCGCTGCAGCTGGGGGTCGATCCAGCCCTCGGGGACGTCCGGGTGGCGCGGCGGGGCGCCCCACATGGCGTCGTCCTCGTTGCGCCACGCGTGCTGGAGCTTGTCGGCGTCCGCCTGCGCGAGCTCGACGACGACGTCCGGGATCAGGCCCGCCGGGCCGGCCTGGCCGTCGCGGGCGGCGCGCTGGTAGGAGCGGCCGTTGGGCGTCTGGTAGCGGGCCGTCGTGATCTTGACGCCCGCCCCGCTGCCGGGGATCTCGGTGATGTTCTGCACGAGGAACTTCCCGTACGTGCGCGTGCCGAGCAGCACGCCGCGGCGGTAGTCCTGGATGCAGCCGGCGAAGACCTCGCTCGCGCTCGCGCTCTTGCCGTCGACGAGGACGACGAGCCCGACGGTGTCCGGGACGGTGCCGGGCTCCTGGGCCGCATGCACGCGCCGCGACGTCGTGTCGCGGCCCTGGAGCCGGACGATCTCGCCCTTCGCGATGAACCGGTCCGCCATGTGGACGGTCGCGGGCAGGACGCCCCCGCCGTTGCCGCGCAGGTCGACGATCACGGTCTTGACGCCGTCGGCCACCATCGGGTCGAGCGCGCGGTCGAACTCGGCGATCGTCGTCTCGACGAACTCGCTGACGCGGAGGTAGCCGACGGCGCCGCCCGCGCCGATCCGGCGGGGGAACACGGTCGGGGGCTGGATGAGCTGGCGCGTCAGCACGACGTTGCGCACGGCGGGTGCCGCGCCCGCGGGCGCGTCCTTGCCGGGAGGCGTCGAGACGGTCGCGGTGACCTGCGACCCCTCGCGCCCCTTCAGCAGCTGGACGTTGGGGTTGGGCGCCGTCGTGTCGAACCCGGCCATGCTCCGGCCGTCCACGTGCGTGATCACGTCGCCGATGCGGATGCCGCCCGAGGACGCCGGCCCGCCCGGGAACACGCCGGCGACGCCGATGCCCAGCGCGTTCGACTGGACCTTCACGCCGACGCCGGCGTACCGTCCCGCCGTGTCCTCCGACCACGCCTTGTATTCCACGGGCGCGATGAAGTGGTTGTACTCGTCGGGCAGGCTGCGCAGGTAGCCGTCGAGCGCCGCGTAGAAGGCGTCCCGAAGCTGCGCCTCGGACAGCTCGTCCACGTAGGACGCCGCCACGCGCGTGCGGACGAACTCCACGATGCCTTCGTCCCAGTAGCCCCGCGCCGCGATCCGGGCCTCGGCCGTGCGGGCGACGTGCAGGGAGGCGGCCAGCGCGAGGACCGAGACGGGCGCGAGGACGGCGAGGAGGATCGAGGGCTTCATCGGGGTTCCAGGGCGGACTCGGGCATTCTAGGCCCTCTCGCGGCTCCCGTCGGGCCGCCGGGCGGACCCGGGGACCGCGGGACGCGCCTCCCGGTCATCGCTCCTCGAACGTCGTCCGTCCGAACTCGACGGGCGGGTCGGCCCCCACGCCGAGGACCAGCCCGATCGCCAGGTAGGTCGTGAGCAGGCTGGACCCGCCGTAGGAGAAGAACGGCAGGGTCACGCCGACGACCGGCAGGAGGCCCAGCGTCATGCCCAGGTTCACGACGATCTGGCTCGAGAGCAGCGTGAAGACGCCCACGACGATCAACCGCCCGCTCGGCTCCCTCACGCGCAGCGCCGTCGAGAGCAGCACGCCGAGGAACAGGAGGTAGAGGGCGAGCAGCATCGTCACCCCGAGGAACCCGAACCGCGCCGCGAAGACGGGGAACACGAAGTCCGAGTGGCGCTCCGGGATGTCCCGGACGGCGGAGGCGACGCCGCCCTCCTCCTGCGAGACGCCCGAGAAGCCGCCCAGCCCGGCCGCCACGAGGCCGCGGTGGAGCTGGTGGCCCTGCGACTGGCGCAGGAGCGCGGCCGCCTCCGAGTCCGTGTGCTCGGTGATGTAGGCGAGGATGCGGTCCTTCTGGTAGTCGTGCAGGATCCCCGGGATGAAGAACATCGCGAGGCCGGCGACGAGGCCCATCCCGGCGACGACGCCCAGGTGGCGAACGCGCGCCCCCGCCGCGTAGAGGACCGCGAACAGGAGCGGCACGAGCAGGAGGGCCGTCCCGAGGTCGGGCTGCTTCATCACGAGGGCGACGGGGAGCATCGTGACGGCGAGGGGGCCGACGAGGCCCTTCAGCCGGTAGTGGCGCCGCTCGTAGCGGAGCATGCCCGCGAGCGCCACGACGAGGATGACCTTCATGAACTCGCTGGGCTGCATGCGGAAGGCGCCCACGCCGATCCAGCGGCCCGCGGACTGGCCGGTTCCCTTGAACAGCACGAGGACGAGGAGCGCGACGCCGCCGGCGTAGAGCGCCCAGCGCGCCTGCACGATGCGCCGGTAGGGCGTCGCGAGGACCAGCAGGCAGCCGGCCAGCCCGACCACGACCCACCGCACCTGCATCCACGCCCAGTCGGAGCGCAGGCCCTCCGACGCCGACGCGATCGCGGCGATGCCGAACCCCGTGAGCAGGAGCGCGAGGACGAGGAGCGACCAGTTCGCGCGACGCCAGCGATCGCCGCCGCTCACCGCGCGCTCCCTTCGCCGTACCACCAGGCGAGGAACTTCCCGGCGACCCCCGCCGCGGCGTCGCCGCCCATCCCGGTCCACCGGCCGTGGAGGACGACGGCGAACGCGAGGGGGCGTCCGCCGCCCTCCGTCGCGTAGCCGACGAACCAGAGGTGCTGGGGGAACTCGCGCTCGCTCAACCCCGGCGGGGGACGCCGCTTCTTCGGCCCCCACGCGCTCCCGCTGACCGTCGCCGTGCCCGTCTTGCCGTAGACCTCGACGGTCGGCGGCAGGGCGAGCTGGGCGAAGACCGTGCGCGCCGTGCCGTGCGTCACGCACCCGCGAAGCCCGGCGCGCACGCGCGAGAGCGCGACCGGGTCGATCGCGACCTGCTCGGCGGCGGGAAGGAGCGGATGCGCGCCGACGTCGGCGGCGAGGCGGGGGTGCGGGAGCCGTCCGCCGGTCGCGATCAGGGCGGCGAGCCGCACCATCTGCACCGGCGTGACGGTGACGGCCTGGCCGATCGCCATCTGGCGGAGCGCGTAGTCCGCGGGCCGCACCCGGTAGACGCCGGCGGGACGCGACGGGTAGTCGAGCGGCGGACGCTGCCCGATGCCGGTCCTCTGGGCCCACTCGGGGAGCAGGCGCGCGTGCAGCGGGTACCAGGACGACTCCGTCGTCGCGTCCGCGAAGTACCGGTTGCAGGACTGCGCGAGCGCCTCCTCGGGGCCGATCGCGTCGGTGTGCACGTGGCAGCCCGGCATGTCCTTCTCGCTGCGCTTCGGCCCGACGCAGACGTAGCCCTCCGGGACGGCATGCCCCGAGTGGAGCAGCGCGAGGGCCGTCAGGATCTTCAGGCTCGAGCCCGGCTCGACGGCCACGCGGGCGACGCGGGACCACCCGATGCCCGGGTCGACGGCCACGACCGCGAGGTCCTCGGGCGGCGCCGCCTGCAGCGCGTCCTCCTGCGCGTCGGCGCGCTCGAGCGCGTCCGTGACGGCCGCGAGGTTCTCGTTCGCGTCGAACGAGGGCGTCTCCGCCCACGCCCGGATCGCGCCCGTCTCCGCGTCCATCGCGATGAAGCCGGCCGACGGCGGCCCGTCGACGCAGTAGCCCTCCATCGTGGCCGCCTCCTGGAGGAGGCGCTGCGCCTCGCGGCAGGCGCGCAGGCGCAGGTGGAGGCGGACGTCCTGGCCGCGCTCGGGCTTCACGGTGACGGTGCGCCGCGAGAACACGCCCTCCTCGTCGCGCTCGTCGAGCACGCGGCCCGGCAGTCCCCGGAGCGCGTCCTCGTAGGCGGCCTCGACCCCCATGCGCCCGACGCGGACGTCGATCGACGGCACCTTCTCGCCGCGCTCCGTGAAGTAGCGCTGCCGCGCCTTGGGGTCGCCGAACTCCCCCACGTAGCCCACGGCGTGCGCGATCAGGGCGCCCTCGGGGTACCAGCGCTCGACCGCCGGCTCGGCGCGAAAGCCCCGGTAGCGGCCGGCGGCGTCGCCCTCGATCAGGGCCTCCGCGCCCGTGTCGATCCACTTGCGCGTGAGGACGCCCCCCGTCAGGGGGTTGCGGAACACCCGCAGGGACACCGGCCGTCCGTACCAGTCCGCCTGGAGGATCCGGCGAAGGTCGTCCACGCGGAACTCGTGCTCCTCGAGCGCGGGGGCGCGCTCGGCGAGGACCTCGGCGCGCGTCAACGTGCGCGCGCGCGCCTCGCGGGCGATGCCCCCGCTGCCGAGCCCGAGGACGGCCTCCGTGACGCCGACCTCGACCAGCTCGGCGATCTCCTCCATGCGGTCTTCGGCGGCGGCCGCGAGCGTCCCGGGCGGGAGCCGCAGGGCGTCCTCGAG
>DATLLK010000428.1:0-3182 GCA_035537895.1 Planctomycetota bacterium | reverse complement strand
GTCTACGTGGGCTACCTCCTCGGCCTGCTCCGGGAGGTGGGCGACGGGCCACTGGGCGCACGGTGCATCCTGTTCGTCGTCGTGGCCAGCAAGGCGAGCGACATCGGGGGCTGGGTCGTCGGCAAGGCGATCGGTCGCCACAAGATGCTGCCCTCCGTCTCCCCGGGGAAGACCTGGGAGGGCACGGCGGGCGGCCTCGCCTTCTCGATCGGGGCCGCGCTCCTCGTCCTGCAACTGACCGGCCCCCTCCCGGGGCTCGCCGAACGCCCCGCGGAGGCGGCCGCGCTCGGCCTCCTGCTCGGCGTGGCCTCGATCCTCGCGGGCCTGACGCAGAGCGCCCTGAAGCGCCGCTGCGGCGTCAAAGATTCCTCGACGCTCCTCCCCGAGATGGGGGGGCTCCTCGACATGGTGGACTCCCTGCTCCTTGCGGCGCCCGCCGCCCTTCTGTGGTCCCTCCTCCGCTAGAATCCCGACGCTCCCCGGAGACCGATGGCCGAACGATTCATCCCCGTGGTGGACGCCGACGAGCAGCGCCTGCTCTTCGGGTCCATGGACCGCAACGTGCGCGCCATCCGAGAGCGGTGGGGCGTGTCCGTCAGCGCCCGGCGCGGCAACGTGCGCGTGGCGGGCGACGACGAGGGCTCGGTGCGCGAGGTCGCGCGCCGGATCCACGGCGCCCTCTCGCACGTGCGCGACGCCGACGGCTCGCCGACCGACTCCGAGGTGTTCGCCCTCCTGATGGACGACGGGGACGGCGACGGCGGGGAGGGCGACGCGCCGTCCCGGGAGAACGGGCACGGCCACGACGCCCGCTCCGCGCGCCACGGGCCGCGGGGCGAGTCGCGCGGCGATTCGCGAGCAGAGGGCCGCCGCGGCGGCGGGCGCAATGCGCCTCCCGAGGTCCGACCGCTGACGAAGAACCAGGGCCGCTACATCGAGGCGATCCGCGGCAACGACATCGTCTTCGGCATCGGGCCCGCGGGCACGGGCAAGACCTACCTCGCCGTCGCCGAGGCCGTCGCCTCGCTCCGGGCCGGGAAGCACAAGAAGCTGATCCTCACGCGGCCGGCCGTCGAGGCCGGCGAGCGCCTCGGGTTCCTCCCCGGCGACGTCCAGGCGAAGATCAACCCGTACCTGCGGCCACTCTACGACGCGCTCGAGGAGATGCTGCGCTACGGCGAGCTGCAGCGCTCGCTGCACAACGACGTGATCGAGATCCTCCCGCTCGCCTACATGCGGGGCCGGACGCTGAAGCATGCGTTCATCATCCTGGACGAGGCCCAGAACACGACCCCGGCGCAGATGAAGATGTTCCTCACGCGCCTCGGGCAGGAGAGCAAGATCGTCGTCACCGGCGACGTGACGCAGGTCGACCTGCCGGCGGACACGCCGTCGGGCCTGCTGACCGTCGCGCGGATCCTGCGCGACGTCAAGGGGCTCTCCTTCATCGAGTTCGGCGGCGAGGACATCATCCGCCACCCGCTCGTGCAGCGGATCGTGGACGCCTACGCGAAGGAAGACGAGCGTCGCCTGCGCGGCGAGGGCGAGGGGTCGGCCCCCGCCGCCCCGTGACGGCGGCGCGGGCCCGACCGCGCGCGCGGTTCGTCCTCTCCGGAAGCGCGCCCCGCGGCGCGGGGTCCTCCCGTCTTTCGCGCCACCTGGCGGCGCTCGCCCGCGAGGCGGCGCGCCGGGCGCGCCGGCCCGTCGAGGTCGAGGTCCGCTCGGTCAGCGACAAGGAGATCCGCGCGCTGCACCGGCGGTGGCTCGGCGACGGCTCGACGACGGACGTGATCTCCTTCCCCCTGTCCGAGCCGCGGGACCCCGTCCTTCGGGGGTCCCTGGCCGTCTCGTGGGACACGGCCGTACGGGAGGCGGCGCGGCGCGGGCACCCGCCGTACCATGAATGGATGCTCTACGTGGTCCACGGGACGCTGCACCTGCTCGGGCACGACGACCGGTCGGCGGCCGACCGCGCGCGGATGCGCCGCGCCGAGCGGAGCGTGCTCGAGACGCTCGGGCTGCCGCACGTCTACGGGGAGGAGGAACGGTGAACGGGGACGTCGATCGCGAGGCCGGCCGCATCCTCGAGCTGGGCATGACCACGCTCGAGCGCGTCGCCGAGGCGAAGCAGGTCCGGGCGCGCATGCTCGAGATGGGGATGCGGCCCCGCACGCTCGGCCAGATCCTCTTCGAGAAGGGCTACATCGAGGAGGAGCAGCTCGAGGTCCTGCGCCGCGACGAGCGCCAGTTCCAGGGCCAGGAGCAGATCGCGGGCTACCGGCTGCTCGAGAAGCTCGGCGGCGGGGCGATGGGCGCCGTCTACAAGGCGCGCCAGCTCTCGCTCGACCGGGACGTCGCGATCAAGATCCTCGCGGCCGACCTGGCCGAGGATCCGACGTTCGTCGAGCGGTTCCTGCGCGAGGCGAAGGCCGTCGCGAAGCTGAACCACCCCAACATCATCTCGGGCATCGACGTCGGCGAGTCCGAGGGCGTCAAGTACTTCGTCATGGAGTACGTGGACGGCCCGACGGTCGCCTCGCTGCTCCGGCGCGGCGGCGCGATGGACGAGGAGCGGGCGCTGCTGGTCGCCCAGCAGATGGCGCGCGCGCTCGAGCACGCCTACCGCAACGCGCTCGTCCACCGCGACTTGAAGCCCGAGAACATCCTCATCACGCGCGACGGCGTCGCCAAGGTGTGCGACCTCGGCCTCGTCAAATGGGAGGACGCGCCCCACGCGCCCGGCGAGTCGTCGCACCGCATGGGGACCCCCGACTACATCAGCCCCGAGCAGGCGCGCGGCGACGCCACGGTGGACATCCGCAGCGACCTCTACAGCCTGGGCGCGACGCTCTTCCACATGATCGCGGGGCACCCGCCCTTCGAGGCGGGTAGCGCGTCGGCGGTGATGGCGAAGCACCTGACCGAGCTGCCCCGGCCCCTCCGCCAGCTCGACCCGTCGGTGTCCCCGCTGACGGAGGTGATCGTCCTGCGCCTGCTCCAGAAGCGGCGCGAGGACCGCTACCAGACGCCGACGGAGCTGCTCCAGAAGCTCGACGAGGCGCTGAAGTCGCTCCAGTCGCAGCGCGCGTCGCCGCCGTCGGCCTCCGCGGCGCCCTCGGCGCCCGTGGTCCGCCGACGCCGCTGATTCGCTCGCGAGGCCGCGTCCGAGCGGAGCCTACGCC
>DATLLK010000427.1:0-13366 GCA_035537895.1 Planctomycetota bacterium | reverse complement strand
CTTCGTGCTGCGCGCGCGCAGCACGAAGTCGGCGACGGGCCGCCGAGGGTCCGCCTCCACCTCGAGCGCGTAGCGGAAGTCGGGGCCGCGCAGCCAGGCCTCGAGGCGTTCGGCCTCCACCGCCGCCGTCGGCGCGTCGCCGACGACCGTCGACGCGAGGGCCGCGAGCGCGGCGGCCTCGGGCGGCGGCTGCGCGTAGGAGGTGAGCGGCGCGACGTCGCGGTCGCAGCGCAGCGAGGGGAGCACCTCGCGGGACACGAGGGCGACGTCCGCCTCCTGCTCCCAGCGAGCGTCGGGCCGACGGGGCGCGAGCAGCGCCACCGCCCCGTCGCCGCGGCGCCGCATGCGGTGGGTCTCGAGGCCCTCTAGGAGGCGCACGCGACGTGCCTCGGGCACGAGGGGCAGTGCCGCGGGCGGCGCGCCCGTCACGTCGAGGAAGCTCACGCGCACCACGCGATCCGAGGACGCGCCGGAGGTGACGAACCCCCAGCCGCCCGGCCGCGGCGGCACGATCTCCGTGCCGGCGTCCGCGGCGCCGCTCCGCGTCCACGAGCGACCGTCGAAGAGGTCGTACGTCTCGCCGCGGAGGACGAGCGGCTCGCGGCCCCTCTCGCCCTCGCCCACGCGGACGCGCAGGACGACCCGCGGGTCCGCGCGCAGGGACGCGACGAAGGCGCTGCGCCCTCCCGTCCGCGACCCCGTGCGCGCGACGTCCTCGCCGGCGCGGTCCTCCCCCTCGACGCCGCCCGCGGCCGCGCCGCGCGAGGCCTCGGCGCCACGCGCGGACGCGTCCGCGGTGCGCGACCGGCCGGGCGGCGGCGGGAAGGCGGCGAACAGGGCCGCGCCGAAGGGCAGGCCGAGGGCGAGCAGCGCGAGGGCGCCGACGCCGGCGCGGGCGGGACGTTCCGCGAGGATCGGGGCGGCGCGCACGCGGCGTACGGTGGGATCGCCGGACGAGCCGGCGGCCGATCCGAACCGGTCGGCCGCGGTCGCGGCAATGGGAACGGCGAGGACGACGAACGCGACGAGGCAGAGGGTCGTCGTCGGCGTCGGCACGGCGAAGGCGGCGCAGAGGGCGGTCACGCCCGCGAGCGCCGTCGTGCGGAGCGCGCCGGCGGTGCCCGCCGACCTGCCCGCGAAGCCCGCCGAGGTGCCAGCGAAGCCGACCGAGGTTGCAGCGAAGCCCGCAGAGGTCAGCGTCGAGTACGCGGTCGCGGCGACCACGACGCCGAGCACCGCGGCGGACGGGGGCGTCCCCGCGCGAGCCGCGTGGAGCACCCAGGCGAGGACGAGCGCGGGCCCGAACACCCAGGCGGCCGGCGTCAGGCTGAGCTTGCGCACGCGCAGCCCGAGCGCGTCGAGCGAGGCCCGCAGGAGCGCGGTCGCGCCGAGCGCGGCCGGGGCCCACGCGGGCAGGCCGTCCACGTCGCGCACGGACGCCGCGGCCACGAGCACGGCCGCAAGCACCAGCCAGGGGAGGCGCTCGTCGCGCCGCCTCACGGGAGGCCTCCGACCCAGCGAGTGAGGTCGCCGGCGTTGCACCGCAGGAGGAGCACGTCGCCCGGGCGGGATCGCGGTCCGGGCCCGTCGCCTCCCGCGTCCACCCACACGACGGTCGTCCCCTCCCCCAGCGCGACGCGCTCGAGGGCGGCGAGCGGCCGACGGCCGCCGTCGGACCGCACGTGGGCGAGGGCGTCGAGCGCGCGCTCGAGCCCGCGTGCGCCGCGCACCGCGGTCGTCGCGCCGTCCACGCCGCCCAACAGGAGGCGCGCCGGGACGCCGGCGCGGACCGCCGCGCGCAGGACGGTGGCGGCCACGGACACGGCGCGCTCGAACACGCGGTCGGCGGCGGGCGAGCGGTCCGCGCCGCGGCCGAGCACGACGAGCGCCCGGCGCGACGCGTCGTCGCGTCGCTCGACGTACGTCCGCTCGCCGCGCCGCGCGGTGGTGCGCCAGTGGATCCGCCGCGCGTCGTCGCCTTCGCGGAACGCGCGCAGCCCGTGGAACTCGTCGGTCCCGGCGCGCGCGACGGCCGGGCGCGCGGACTCGCGCGAGGCGCCCGTGAGGCGGGAGAGCAGCGCGGCGGTCGGGCGGCCCTCGGCCGGGCGCACGAGGACCTCGGCGGGAGCGCGCGCGACGAACCGCGCCTCGAACAGCCCGACCGGCGCGCGCGAGGACACCTCCACGGGGCGCATGCGGCGAAGCCCGCGGCGCTCGAACACGACGGTCGCGGTCGCGACGGCCTCGCCGCCCGGCGGGACGACGTCGAAGATCGCCTCGACGGTCGCCGGCCGCGTGTGGACGCCGATCCCGTCGCGGACGAGGAAGGGTCCCGCCGGCCGGCGGGAGTCGCTCGCGAGGACGTACTCCACGCTCGTCGGGGCGCCGGCCCGCGCGCGGCCGGGAAGGCGCCGCACGAGGCGGACGCGCTCCGCGTGCAGGCGCGCGAGCGGCCACGCCGCCGCGGAGCAGGCGAGCAGCAGGCACAGCCCGAGACGGACCGGCGCCGTCCCGAGGAATATCGCGACGAGCATCAGCCCCCACACGACGGGGAACCAGGCTCGGGCGGCGGTCGTGGGCAGCACCGCCACGGCGTCGTCGGGGACGCGCGGGCGCGCGCGCCGCCGGCGGGCGGCGACGACGGCGGCCACCTGCGCGAGGACCAGCGCGAGGAAGAGCGCGGGCAGGCTGTCGAGCAGCGCGACGACCGCCAGGGCGGGCCAGGCAAGCCCCGCGATCCAGAGGGCGCGGCGACCGGCCCGCCGGCGGCGCCCATGCGCCTCCTCGGCCGTCGAAGGACCGCCCTCCCCCGACGTCGTTCCCCCCAGCGCGAGCCACGAGGAAACAGAGCGAGGGGTCTCGCCGCTCGTCACGGTGGGAGTATACGGACGCGGAGGAGGCCGGTTCGACGGTACTCTCGGGGCATGCCGGTGCGCCACCGATCCCTCCGGTTCGGCCTCCTCGAGGCCGTCGTCCTCGGGTCGATCCTCGCGGGGGGGGCCCTCGTCGCGCGGGCCTTGAAGGACGCGGACGCCGTCATCGGCCGGGAGGAGGCCGCGCTCGCCTTCGTCCGGCGGATCGGCGCGATGGAGGCGACGTACAAGGAGAGCCGGCGCCTCGACCGAAACGGCGACGGCCAGCCGGAGTACGGAAGCCTCGAGGACCTCCACCGCGCGGACCTCCTCGAGGCGGCGCCCCGGACCGACGCCGCCGGGCCGCACCTCGTCATCGAGGGCTACCGCGTGGAGGTGCTGCTGCCCACGGAGGCCGACCCGACCGGCCGACGGGTCCTGACGCGCCTGCCGGGTCGCGCGGACGGACGGCTCGCCGCGCAGCAGTTCGTCGTCGTGGCCGTGCCCTCGGGCGAGGGGCGCGCTCTGCGCGGCTGGTACCTGGACGCGCAGGGCTGGCTCTACGGTGCGGAGGGCGTCTACGACCCCGACCGCGATCCCACGTCGCCCCCGCCGCGCCTCGAGCTTCGCGAGGAGCGCGACGAGGGCGGGACCGACGACGGTCCGTTCTGGCGCCGCATCGAGCCGCCCCGCGAGGGCACGGACTGACCCCCGGCTCCCGGACCGCGGATCACGGCGACTGGACGCGGAACTCGACCCGCGCGCGGCCGCCTTCGTCCGGGAACGGGAACGATCTCGGCGCGAGGTGCGCGCGCGGAAGATACGGCCACCGCTGACGCCAGAAGGCGTCGTCGGGGAACGCCTCGAGGGCGTCCGCGTCGAGGTAGACGCGCAGGCCCTTCCCGGGCTCGAGCGCGGGGCGCAGGTCCTCCGCGATGGTGAAGACGAACCGGCCCTCGCCGTCCGCCTTCGTGGCGAGGCCCTCGAGCGCGGAGTGCCCGTTCCACGGCTCGGCGGCGGCGAGTCGCACGGGCAGGCCCGCGCCGGGGCGACCGTCCGCGTGGAACACGCGCCCCTCGACCGTGAAGCGGCGATCGACGCCGGGTTCGAGCACGACGTCGAGCTCCGGCGGGTCCCACGTGCCCGTCGCCTCGACGAGCCGCGCGCGCCGCGACGGCGCCCAGACGAGCGCGACGAGCGCGGGCGGGGTCCAGTGCGGCAGGCGCGCCCCCGTCCAGAGGGGAACTCGGGCGCGTCCCTCGGCGTCCGTGCGCTCGACGTGGCCCAGCAGGCGCAGCGTCCCGTCGGCGTCGCGCAGGCCCGTGGCGACGCGCGCGTCGGCGACCGGCTCGCCCGACGGCGCCCGGACGCGGACCGACCACGTGGGCGCGGGGCGATACCGCAGCGTGTACGTGACGTTGGCGCCTTCGGGGACGCGGAGGAGATCGGCCTCGCGTCCCGTGACGAGCGGGCCGGTCGCCGAGGCCCCCCCGACCAGGAAGCCGGCGGGCGGCTCGGGGATCACGACGCTCACCGCGTGGTCGGACGCGACGTGGGCGACGTGCGCCCTCCCTTGCGCGAGGTCGAGCCGCATCGTGCGCCACGAGGGCTTGGTCTCGAAGATCCCGCCGTCCTCGCTCGGCCGCACGTCCAGGTCGCCGAACAGCTCGTTGCAGTCGCCGTAGGGCGAGAGGAACTCGATCGTCACGTGACGGGGCAGTCCCTCGGTCGGGAGCCCCTCGATCGCGACCTCGAGGCGGCCGCCCTCGGGCAGGCGCACGGCGACCGACTCGCCCGCGGGCGCGTCGGTGGCGAGCAGCGGCACGAACCCGTGGCGAAAGCCGGTCTCGTCGCCGAGCGCGAGCTCGAGCACCGTCGTGTCGGGCGCGGGGACGGGGACGCGCACGACGGCGTGCCCCTCCGCGTCCGTGACGACGGGCCGGGAGAGCGAGCGGAAGCAGGACTCGGCCGGCACGTTCTCGAGCGCTCGCACGCTGACGCCGGCGACGCCGCCCTCGCGTCCCATCACGCGCACGCGGACCTTGCGCGTCGGCTTCGACGGCGGCGCCGGCGCGCCCGGGGCCGCCTCGGGGGTCGCGTCGGACGAGCGCGGCGGCAGGGGGTCGGGCCGCTGCCCGACGACGGCGTCGCGGGGAACGCTCGAGGTCGGCGCCGAGCCGCGGACCAGCGCGAAGGCCCCCGCCGCGCCCGCGAGCGCGATCCCGAGCCCGATCCAACGTGCGCGGCGCAGGCGCCGCAGTCGGACGGGCGGGGCAGCGCTCATGCTCCCGCGAGCGTACCGCGGACGACCGGGTTGTCCCGCGTGCGCTCCTCACGCAAAGCGAACGCCCTCCCCCGCCTCGAGCCGGCCGAGGGCCCACGCCGTCTCGCCGGCGGCCGTCAATCGAGCGATCGCGTCCTTCGCCTGGGCGGGCGGCACGATCACGACGAGCCCGCAGCCCATGTTGAGGAAGTCGTAGGGCTCCTCGCCCGTGAGGCCTGCCTTCGCGGCGAGGTGGCGGAAGAGCGGCGGCGGGGTCCAGGAGCGGAGGTCCACGACGGCGCGCACGCCGGCGGGCAGGACCCGCGGGAGGTTCTTCTTGAACGCGCCGCCCGTGATGTGCGACAGGCCGTGGACGTCGACCGCGCCGCGGAGCGCGCGCAGGGCGCGCAGGTACGGGCGGTGCGGCACGAGCAGCGCCTCGCCCAGCGTCGAGCCGAGACCGCCCGGGTCGCGCGCGAGGTCGAGGTCGCCGCGGTCGGCGAGACGGTTGACGAGGCTGAACCCGTTCGTGTGCAGCCCGCTCGAGGCGACGCCGACCAGGGCGTCCCCCACGGCGACGCCGCGGGGCCAGATCTTCGCGCGGTCCACGACGCCGACGAGGAACCCGGCGAAGTCGTACTCGCCCGCGACGTAGACGTCGGGCATCTCCGCGGTCTCGCCTCCGAGCAGCGCGATGCCGTGCTCGCGGCAGGCGTCGGCCGCCCCGGCGACGACCTCCTCGAAGACCGCGGGGTCGAGCTTCGAGGCGGCGAAGTAGTCGAGGAAGAACAGCGGCTCCGCCCCCTGCACGAGCGCGTCGTTGATGCAGTGGCCGACGATGTCGGCGCCGATGCCCCGGTGCCGCCCGACGCGGCGGGCGATCTTGGTCTTGGTGCCGACGCCGTCGTTCGTCGCGACGAGCACCGGATCCGACATCCCCGGGAACGAGGCGCGGAACAGGCCCGCGAAGGCCCCCGGTTCGTTCAGCACACGGTCCGTGAACGTCGAGCGAACGGAGGCCGAGATGCCCGCGAGCATCGAGGCCTTCGCCCTCACGTCCACGCCGGCGTCCTGGTAGGTCAATCGGGTCATCGAGGGGGCTCCGGGCGAGCGGGACTGGAGGGTACGGCCGCCTTCGGACGGCCGCACGCATGAAGCGGGCCGGGACGGTCCTTCGTCCGGCGGGTATCGTCTTCCCGCCATGCGCGCCCCCCGACCCCCGAGCCGTCGTTGCCCGTGAACGGCGTCGTCGTCCTCGGAGCCACCGGAAGCGTCGGGACCCGCGCGGCGGACGTGCTCGCGGCGCACGCGGACCGCTTCCGGGTGGAGGGGCTCGCCGCGCTGCGCAACGGCGATCGCCTCCTCGACACCGCACGGCGGCTCGGCGCCCCCCGGATCGCGCTCGTCGACGAGGAAGCCGCCGTCGCGCTCCGGTCCCGCCTGCGCCCGGGCGATCCCGAGCTGCGGTCGGGGACCGAGGGGCTCCTGTCCCTCGTCCGCGAGCGGGGCGTCGACACGGTGCTGCAGGCGATCACCGGGGCCGCGGGCCTCGAGGCGAGCCTCGAGACGGCCCGCCTCGGCCGGCGCCTCGCGCTCGCGAACAAGGAGTCGCTCGTCGTGGCGGGCCCGCTCCTCGTGCGCGTGGCGCGCGAGCACGGCGCCGAGATCATCCCCGTGGACAGCGAGCACGCGGCGATCCACCAGTGCCTGCGGTCCGGGCGCCCGTCCGAGGTCCGTCGCCTCATCCTCACCGCGTCGGGCGGTCCGTTCCTCCACGCGCCCCGCGAGCGCCTCGCGCGCGTGACCCCAGCGGAGGCGCTGCGCCACCCGACGTGGGACATGGGCCCGCGCATCACGATCGACAGCGCGACGCTGGTCAACAAGGCGTTCGAGGTGATCGAGGCGCGCTGGCTGTTCGACGTACCCGCCGACCGGATCGAGGTCGTCGTCCACCCGCAGTCGGTGGTCCACAGCATGGTCGAGTTCGTGGACGGGAGCGTCGTCGCGCAGATGGGCCCGCCGGACATGCGCGGTCCCGTGCGCTACGCGCTGGGCTTCCCCGACCGCCTGCCGGCCGATCGGCCCACCTTCGACGTCGCCGACTACGCGAACCTGACGTTCCTCGCGCCCGACCGCGAGAGGTTCCCCGCGCTCGACCTGGGCTTCGAGGCGGCGCGCCGCGGCGGCACCGCCGGCGCGGCGTTCAACGCGGCCGACGAGGTCGCCGTCGCGCGCTTCCTCGCCGGCGGCATCCCCTTCGACGCGATCGCGCCGGCCTGCGCGAACGCGCTGCGTTCCCACCCCTTCGTGGCCGATCCCAGTCTCGACGACCTGCGCCGGGCCGACGCCTGGGCGCGGGATGAGGTCCCCGGTACATGCCGACGCTGATCGCCTCCCTCCTCGCCGCGGACAGCGTGCACGACACGGGCACCGTCCTGCTCGCGATCCTCGGGCTCGGGTTCCTGATCATGGTCCACGAGCTGGGCCACTTCCTCGCCTGCCGGTTGACGGGCACGCGCGTCGAGACGTTCTCGATCGGGTTCGGCCC
Organism: Planctomycetota bacterium; assembly: GCA_035537895.1. Taxonomy (GTDB): domain Bacteria; phylum Planctomycetota; class PLA2; order PLA2; family JAEUHO01; genus DATLLK01. The sequence goes on along the minus strand of DATLLK010000427.1, from coordinate 5,703 downwards.
GCGGCTCTTCGGCTGGGAGCGCAGCCCGGACGGGAAGCGCTCCTTCACGGTCGGCGAGCGCAGGCTCGACGCGTCCACGGGCGCGATGGACGTGCGGATCGCGGCGATCCCGCTCGGGGGCTACGTGAAGATGGCCGGGGAGATCGGCGGCGACGGCAGCCCGACGTCCGGCGCGGACGGCGAGCCGCGCGTCCCGCTCCCCGACGAGTTCCCCGCGAAGTCCTTCGGCGCGCGCGTCTTCATCATCTCCGCCGGCGTGTTGATGAACTTCCTGACGGCCTTCGTCCTCTACTGGATCTCCTACGGCGTCGGCGTGTCGGACACGCCGCCGGTGATCGGAGAGGTCGGCAAGGGCGGGCCCGCGTGGCAGGCCGGGCTCCGCCCGGGCGACCGCGTCCTGACCATCGACGGCCGGACGATGCGTACGTTCACGGACGTGCGCGCAGAGATCGTCTACGGGTCCTCCGACGAGGACACGCAGTTCGTCGTCCGGCGGGGCGACCGCACCGAGACGCTCGGCGTCCGCCCCGAGTACGACGAGGCGAAGGGGCTGCGCCAGGCGCACCTCGGGCAGATCGCCACGTGGACGGTGAACGACGGGAAGTCCCCGGCCTTCACCGTGGGCGCGACGGAGCGCGTGCTCGTCGAGGGCCGTCCCGTGGTCGGCGGATACGGCGCCTACACGGCCGTCAAGGAGGCGATCGACCTCGGCTACAAATCGGTGCGTCTCGAGCTCCCGGATCGTCCTTCCGAGCCGCCGCGGACCCTGGACCTCTCGATGGCGCACACGTGGTCGCCGTCCGGGCCCTTCCGGATCGGCGTCGTCTCCGCGCTGTGGCGCACCGTCGCCAGCGTCCGCCCCGGTGGCGCGGCGCAGCGTGCCGGGCTACTAGCCGGAGACGAGATCCTCGCCGCGGACGGAAAGGCGCTCGACGACCCGACCCGGCTCGCGTTCCTCCCGGCGCTCGCCGCCCTGACCGTCCGGCGTCCCACGGGGCCCGGGGCGTCGGAGGAGCGGCAGATCGAGGTCGGCGCCGCCGACTCGCAGGGCGTCGTCGCCTTCCTCGACGACGTCGCCCTTCGCGGGGCCGCGCGGGGGGCCGCGCCGATCCTGATGCCCCAGGGCCGCGACTTCGAGGACGGCAAGAGCCCCGCGGGGGCCGCGGGCGTGCTGCCCGGCGACCGTCTCCTCTCCGTCGGCGAGCGCGAGATCAAGACGTGGGACGACATCGTCGAGGCGGCGGGAACCCTGACCGCGGCGCCGGTCAAGCTGCGCGTCCAGACGGGCACGGAACCGCCGCGCGACCTGATGGTCATGCCCCGGCCGATCCGCGACCCGCGCGGACCGTCCGTCCTCGGCGAGCCGGAGGCGCCGCGCGAGAGGATCCCCGTGGACGGGGCGCTGGACGCCGCCCGCATCGCGGTCGCGCGGACGGCCAGCGAGGTCGAGAACATCTTCCGCCTGATCGGGCGGTTCTTCGGCATCGGCGGGCGCGTCTCGTTCCAGAAGAACGTGGGCGGCCCCTTCACCATCGGCGCGATCTCCTCGGCGACGGTGAGCCTCGGCCTGACCTTCTATCTCGCGTTCCTCGCCTTCATCAGCGTGAACCTCGCGGTGCTCAACATCCTGCCGATCCCCGTGCTCGACGGCGGTCACCTGCTCTTCTTGGTCATCGAGAAGCTGCGTGGAGGCCGGCCCCTGAAGGAGGCGACGATCGCGCGCTTCCAGATGGTCGGCTTCCTGATGCTGCTCGCCCTGATGGCGTTCGCGCTGCTGAACGACTTCAAGCACCTCTTCGGCTCGTAGGGTGGGCCGCGCCGCGGACCTCCTGCGCCTCGTGCGGGCGCCGCTCGCGCCGACCGCGGCGCTCGACGCCCTGGCCTGCGCGACGCTCGCGCGCGGGCCGGGCCTCTCGCGCGGGGCCGCCCCGTTGAGCCTCGCGGACGCAGCGCTCCTCTGCGCGACGTCGCTCCTCGTCTACGCCGCGGGCATGGCCGGCAACGACCTCGCGGACCGCGAGATCGACCGGACGATCCACCCGGAGCGCCCGCTGCCGTCGGGACGCCTCCCCGTCGCGTGGGCCGTGGCGCTCGTCGTCCTCGCGGCGGCGGGCGCGCTCCTGATCGGCGGCGGGCCCTCGGGCTCCCGCGTCGCCGTCGCGGTCGCGCTCGGGCTCGCGTTCGCCTACGACGGCGCGCTCAAGCGCTCCGTCGCGGGAGGCGCCCTCGCCATGGGCCTCGTGCGCGCGTCGAACGCGGCCTGCGGCGTCCTGCCCCTCTGGGCGTCCGGCGAGACGTCGGCCGTCTCGCTCGCGGCGCCGCTGTGCATCGGTCTCTACTCGGCCGGCGTCACCGTCCTCTCGACGGCCGAGGGACGGCCCGCGCTCGAGCGTCCGCGTCGCCTGGTCGCGCGCGTCGCGGCAGCGGTCGCCGTCGGCGCGGCCGGGGTGCTCGCGGGCCTGGGCGCCGCGGGGCTCGCCGTGGGGAGCTTCCTCGCCCTCGGCATCCTGTCCTCGATCGCGTTCGCGCGCGTTCCGCGTCCCGGCGCGGTGAAGGCGCAGGTCTTCGAGATGCTCCTCGGGCTCTTCTGGCTCGAGGCGATCCTCGCGACCGGCGCCCGACCCGGCTCGGACGCCCTCTGGGGCCTCGGCGCCGTGGCCCTCGCGTTCGGCCTCTCCCTGCTCGCCCAGATCTGGGCGCGCGCGCTGCGGCGCTCGACGCCTTAGTCGGTGGCTGAAGCCGCTTCCTCGCGAGCCCGGCGGGACCGAAGCGTCCGACGCCGCCTAACGGCCGCCCATCGCCGGCCCGTCCTTCACGCCCTCCGTTGACCCGCCGTAGCCGTCCGTGGCTCCTTCGCCCATCGCGGGGGCGGGGATCGGCGGTGGAGGCGGCGTGGCGCCGCGAAAGTCCGCCTTCATCTTCCGGACCAGCGCGGCGAAGCGCGGGTCGCCGCGCACGGCGTCGAGGTCCCGGTCCTGCTCCATCCACAACCAGTCCGGATAGCCGTCCCTGTGGGCCCGCTCGAGCGCGGTCAACGCGTGCGACCGTCGGGCGGCCGCGTCCCTCGGATCCGGCGTCTCCTCCGACCAGCGCGCGTACGTGCAGGCGAGGTTGTACGAGGTGAGCGCGCTCTCGCCGCCGCGCTGGAGCGATCGGTAGAGCTCCACGGCCTGCTCGTAGCGCCCGAGGCGCATGCACATGGCGGCCGCGTCGTCGCGCGTCGACCGGTTGAGCCGCAGCGCCTCGATCATCAGCTCGGCCTCGGCCAGCCACGGCTCGGGACGAAGGCGCGCGAGCGTCGTGAGCAAGGTGTGACGCAGGCCCCTCTCGGCGGAGGCGGGCCAGGGACCCTGGCGCTCGATCTTGAGGATGACGTCCTCGAGCTCGTGGTGGTAGTGCTCGAGCTCGTCGAGGATCTCGGCGTCCTCGGGGGTGGCGAGCTCGCCGATCGCATGGAGAGCCATGTACTGGAGCTCGATCTTCTCGACGATGAAGGACGGCGGCCGCAGCCAGTGGTAGGTCCCGTACGGGAACTGTCCCGGGAGCTTCGCCGGCCGGTCGATGAGGATGCCGAGACAGACGTCGAGCGCGAGCGCGCGTTCCGCTCGGAGCACCTCGAACTGTCCCGGGTAGGAGCCCGTCGTGCCCGTGCGCGACTTGCGCCCGAGGAACAGGGCCTCGACGCGTGCGCGACGGAGGAGGAGGGCGAGCTCGGCGACGGGCGGAGGAAGCGTCCCGTCCGCGTCCCGCCAGGACGCGACGGCGCCGGCGACCTCCTCGGCATGGGCGACGAGCGAGGCCCGGATCGCCGCCGTGGTCGCCGGGTCCGAGGTGGAAGGCAGCGCCTTCAGGAGGGCGTCGAGGCTCTGGGTCGTTCCGTCCGCCGCGAGGATCCGGGCGAGGAGCCCCCGTCGGCGCCCCTCCGCGCGCTCGAAGGCCGCGAGCTCGCCGTTCCGGGTGCCCGGGAGCCCCGCGATCAGGGCCTCCACGGCTTCCTCGCGCTCCCGGAACAGGGGCGCGTCGAGCGCGGCGAGGCTGGCGGAGGCCTCCTCGGCGGCGGAGGCCACGGGCGGCTCGGGGGTCGCGTCCTCCGCCCATGCGAAGGGGGCACGGGGCAGCGTCCCGAGCAGCAGGGCCAGGGCGGCGAGACGCGGGACGCGACGCATCGGGGGCATCCTACCGGCCCCCCACGGAGCCGTCGCCGGCCCCGTCGCCCAAGTTCCGCGAGGCTCCGGGGGCCCGTCGGTCTACCTTCTAGGAGAGGGAGGTGCGAGCACCCGGGATGGACGCACGCGACGTTCGAGCCGAGACGGAGCTCCGCCGCGGCGTGCTCCAGCTGGTCGCCCTCGCGCTGCTCGAGGAGCCGCGCTACGGCTACGAGCTGGTGCGCCTGCTCGGCCAGGCCGGATTCCAGACCGAGGAAGGGACGCTCTACCCGATCCTCAAGCGGTTCGAGGAGCTCGGCGCGCTCGAGTCCACCTGGGACACGACCCGCGCCCGTCCGCGGAAGTACTACCGCCTGTCGGAGGTGGGACGCCGCCTCCGCGGAGAGCTCGAGGACGTGTGGCGGCGCGTGCGCGACGCCACCGACGCCGCGCTCCGGAGGACCCCGTGACCCCCCCCGCGACCGTCGACCGCACGATCACCGAGTACCTCGATCGCCTGCGCGACCTGCTCCCGCCCGAGCGCCGCTCCGAGATCGTGCGCGAGGTGGGCTCGCTGATCGACGAGCGCCTCGAGGGCGAGGCGGAAGCCGGCGGCGAGGCCACGCCGTCTCCCGAGGCGGTGCGCCGCGCGCTCGACGCGCTCGGTCCGCCCGGGCACCTCGCCGCGTCGCTGACGGGCGGCGGTCTCATGGTCGAGGGCACGACCCGACGCGCGTTCGGCCGCGCGCTCGCCGTCGTCTTCGCGGGTCACCTGCTCCTCGCGATCGTGCTGACCGTCCTCGGGTCCGCCACGCCGCTCGTCCCGGGCCTCGTCGGCGCGCTGCCGCGCGAGTCGTGGGCCGCCACGGCGTTCGGCTTGCTCGGCATCTTCTTCGCCGACGCGGGCTTCCTGCTCGTGCTGTTCAGCCTCCTCGGCCAGCGCCGGGCGCCCGCGATCCTCGATCGGCTGCGCCTCTCGATCCCGGGCTCGCGCCGCGACGCCGCGCTGTCGCTCGCCTTGCTCGCCGCGGTCGCGGCGCTCGTCCACGTGCCCGGCCTGCGCGACCGCATCTTCGCCGTCGGGTCGGAGGGAGGCCGCGTCGCGCTCCTCTCGGGCGAGGTGCTCTCCCTCCTCCCCGCGCTCGACGTGATGCTCGCCTGCTTCGCCGCCGCGGCCGTCGCCCTGCTCGTCGTGGGCCGGGAGTCCCCGCTCGGCGTCGTCGCGGACGGGGTCGCCTCGCTGGCCGGCGTCGTGTTCTGCGTGCTCCTGATCACGAGGTCGGAGATCGTCAGCATCCCTGCCGCGACCGGGCTGTCCGAGGCGCAGGCCCGCACCTTCGCCGACCTGATCCTGCGCGCCGTCACGATCGTGGCGCTCCTGTCGGCCCTGCTGCTCGCCGCGCGGTTCGTGCGCCGCGTGCTCCGCCTGCGCGAGCTGATGCGCTCGAGGTAGGCGCGGCCCTTGCGCAGCCCGGGGCGCCCGGGCGCCCGGGCTCCCGGGATCCTGGGCCCGCACGCCCCCGGATTCCCGCGGAGGGCGGGTATGACCTTGTTAAAC
>DATLLK010000426.1:0-3512 GCA_035537895.1 Planctomycetota bacterium | reverse complement strand
GACCGCCTTCCTCGAGTGGGTCGCGCTGACGTCGCGTCGCGCCGATGCGCTGCAGGCCCTCCGTCGCCTCGAGGCGCCCGAGTGGGTGCGCTGCGCCGTGTGGAGCCTCGCGACCGTCGACACCCACGTGCTCGGCGGCTCCCAGGCCCTGCTCACGGAGCGGCCCGCCCTCGTCCTTGCCTGGTTCGACCTCCACCCCGAGGCCGCGAAGGGACCTGCCGCGACCCTGCGCGTCGCGCTGGAGCAGAAGGTGACGACGCGGGAGGACGCCTCGCGCCTGCTCCCTCCTCTCGACCTGACGGTGCTCCTCGCCGACCTCGTGCCCGCCGCGCAGCTCCACGACCTCTCCGACCGGACGCGAGCCGCGCCCGGCCACCGCTATGTCCATCAGGTCGAGCGCGCGATCGACATCCTCGTCGCGAGGAAGTGGCTCGGCGAACCGTGGGTGGGGCGCCTCGAGGCGCTCGTCAACCACGGGCACCCCGCGGTGCGGCGGGCTTCGGCGCTCGCCTGGGCCCACGCCCCGCCCGACGCCGTGCCCCGGACGACGCTCCTCGCGCGGGTGGACGACGCCGCCGAGCGTCCCGAAGTGCGCTCCGCGGCACTCATCGGCCTCTCGTACGCGAGCGATCCCCGCGCCTGGATCACGCTCGTGCGGGTGGCCCAGTCGCCGACGCACCCGGCGTGGACCGCGGCGGTCAGCCGCCTCGGCGACATCGACGACGGCTTCGCGCCGACGCGATGGCGCGATCTCGCCGTGACCGCGGCGGGGCCGGCCGCGCCCGCGCTCCTCGCCTCGAGCGCCGCGCGCATTCGCGAACGCGTGGCGGCGCTGGACGCCGGCGCGTACGCGAGTCGCGTCCCGGTCCTGCTCGACCGTGCGGCGCAGGCCGACCTCGAGTGCGACCCGCTCGAGGGCACGCTCGTCCCGTGGACTCTCGAGACCGTGCGCGCGCGGGCGGGCGAGGACCCGGTCCGCCTGCGCCTCGAGCAATTGCGCGACGCGCCCGCGGCGGCCGCCACCCGCGAGCTCGCGGCCGAGCGCATGGAGCGTGTCCGGGAGTACGCGCGGAGCATCCTGGCTTCGCTCGCCGCCCCGGCGACGGGAGGTCGCTAAGAGCCTATCCCAGTAGAGCCCGTAGCGAGCCCGGCGAGACCGACGCGAGGCGGGCAAGCGCAGCGCGAGGCGCACGGTGGCGGGTTGCAAGCCCGTTGAGGGCGCCTCGCGCGAGCAGGCCCGCCGCAGCGAGAGGATCGCCGGGCGCAGTAGGGCGCCTACTGGGATAGGCTCTAAACTGGGCCGCCGTCGCGCCGGCGCGCCTACCTCGCGCGGGCGACGAACGCCAGGGCGACGTAGGGGACGACGATGCGCCCGCCGTGCCGGTCGATCGCCCCGGCGATCGCCTCATGGAGACCTCGCCGCATACGTGCGTCGAGCGCCGCGTGGTCGGAGTACGTCTCGAGCAACGCGACGTAGTCCCGCGACGTGTACGTCGCCTTCCACGGGACCGTCAGGACGTCCACGGGGCCGTAGAGCCCGCTCCGGTCGATGTCCTCCGTCCAGGTCCGCCGCGCGATCTCGACCGCGCGCCCCGCGAGCTCGTTCCCGTCGCCCGGACCCGTCCACCGCGTGTAGGCGTGGTCGAACGCGGCCCGGAGTTGGGGGTCGATGGGCGCCGTCTCGTTCGTGAGGATCGCGAGGTGCGCGGCGATGCGAGCCGCCTTCAGGTAGCGGACGGCGGGATCGACCCAGTGGAAGGCCTGGGCGGACAGGACGAGGTCGAAGCCGCGATCCGGGACGGACCATGCCTCGAACGTCGTCGACTCGACCCGCACGTCCGGAAAGCCCGCGATCTTGCGGCGGAGGAACGCCACGAGCCGCGGGCCGGGCTCGAGCGCCACGATCTCGCAGCCGGCGCGGGCGAACGCGATCGTCGCCTTCCCGGTGCCCGCGCCGACCTCGACGATCCGGCGGGCGCCCGCGCGCTCGAGCACGTCGCGGACCAGGGCCTCGGGGTAGCCCGGACGCGCCGCGTCGTACTGCTCGGCCCGCTCGTTAAACGAGGTCCGCCGCCGCTCGTCGATCCTCTCCACGCGCGGATCCTAGCACCCGGCGGATCGGCCCCCCGCCTGTCCGCGCGCGCGGATCAGCGCGGCGCGCCCGTCTCGGCCGGCTCCTTCGTGCTCGCCGCGATCTTGATCACACTCTCCTTCAGCTTGTCCTTGACGGTCAGGCGCACCTCGCCCTCCGCCTCGATGGCCTTCGCGAACGCGGCCGCGTCCGCGACGGGAGCGTCGCCCACGCGAAGGACGATGTCGAAGCGGCGCAGGCCGGCGACGGCGGCCCGCCCGCCGCGCTCCACTTTGGAGACGATCACCCCGGGCGCGTCCGCCTCGATCTGGTAGTGACGCCGGACCTCGTAGGTCAGGTCCCGCACGGTGACGCCCAGCGGCTCCGACTTGTAGAGCGGCGCCGCCTCGAAGTGGGCGGGGCCCTCCGAGATCGTGATCGGGGCCTTGCGGACCTGGCCTCCCACGGCGTACTCGAGGGTGATCGCCTTGCCGATCCCCGCGTCGGTCAGGGTCCGGTTGATCACGTTCTCGACCGAGGGCCAGGGATGCATGCCCGGCATGCGCTCCATCATCTCCTCGGCCATGTCCCCCATCGCGTCGAAGAGGTGGCTGAAGCGCGAGCTCGCGTCGTCGGAGACGCTGATGTCCACGGGCTTCGGCCGATCGGGCACCACGAGCCGCAGGAGGACGGCGCCCGGCTCGAGCCCGGCCTGCGCGGCCGGCGAGCCCGGGTACACGTAGGACACGAGCACGCCGGTCTCCCCGTCCTTCGTCAGGTGGCTGACGCCGTTGGCCCGGGCGAGGTCCCGGTCGAGGGCCTGGACCTCCACGCCGAGCCAGGCGAGCCGTCCCTCGCGCTCGGCGACGACGGGGACGTTGGCCTCGTCGGCGTGAGCCTTCGGATCGGCGAGGAGCGGAGCGACGTGCTCGCCCGGCAGGAGCACGATCTCGTCCTGCTCCCAGCGGTGCTGCCGTTCCGGGAGCCGGCGCAGGACCGGCAGGGCGACGAGCGCGCCCTCGCGGTCGAAGAGGAAGTGGTCGGCTCCGGAGTCGGAGACCGCCGGCACGATCTGGCGCCTCCACGCCTCGTCGAAGGCCGAGAGACGCGTGTCCGCCACGTGGAGGACGCGCCGGTCCCCCTGGATCTCGAGCCGCGCGTCGATCAGCAGCTGGTCGCGCAGCCCGCGCACGGGCGAGGTCCGCAGCGAGACGGCCCCCTCGAGGTCGCAGTCCGTCTCGACGAGCAGCGCGCCGTAGTGCCGATAGGAGCAGACGAACCGGCCGGGGACCGCGGCCCCGTCGGCGCCGAAGACCACGATCGAGTCGAGGCGCGACGTCGTCTTGACGTCCAGCTTCCCGAGGACGAGGACGCGACGAGCGTCCATCACGACCCCCACGAGGTCGCGCTCCGTCTTCCCGCTCTCATCGTCCTCGTCGTG
>DATLLK010000425.1:0-2481 GCA_035537895.1 Planctomycetota bacterium | reverse complement strand
TCTCCGTCTTGCCCATCTGGGCGGCGATCTCGGTCGGCGACAGCCCGACGACGTGGCGCATGACGACGACGGTGCGCTGGTCGTCCGGGAGCTCGCCGAGCGCCTCGCGCAGCGAGCGCCCGTACTCCGACGCGGTCTGGTCGCTCCGCGCCGTCGTCGGGCGCGGGTCCTCGGTCGGCAGCGGCCGGCGCGAGCGCAGGTGGTCGACGGCGACGTTGCGCGCGACCCGGAGGATCCAGGCCGAGAACGGGACCTCGCGTTGCTCGTACCGCGGCAGGACGGTGATGAGCTTCGTGAACACCTGCTGGGTGATGTCCTCGGCCTCGTGCTCGTCGCGCACGATGCTCGTGACGTATCCGTAGACGTTGTCCGCGTAGCGGACGTAGAGGAAGCGGAGTGCCTCCTGGTCACCTTCCTTGGCGCGGCGGATCGCCTGCTGCACGATCGCCCGGTCGCCCCGGTCGTCGAGCGTGGTCTTCCGCTGGAAGCGCCCGGAGCTGACCCCGCCGCCGGTACCCGCGGCAGCGCGGAAGTCGATGACTCCCATATGTTTTCCCCCAACTTTTTGGCTTGCGTGCCTGCCGGCGCCACATCCGAGGCGACCGGCGGCCCTGGCTTTCCGTAGATCTCTACGGTCGCTGCTCAGGGCCCGTTGAGGAAGGTGATATCCGTGGCGCGCGGGGGGCCTCGCCGGTCGCCCGATGGGGGAGACGACGCGCCCGATGGGGGAGGTTTCCACCACCCCCGGCGGGCGCATCTCAACGCGAGGTCACGTCCCCGTCAAGCCGCGGTCACGAGGCCGTGAGGACCGGCTCGTAGACGAAGGGCAGCTCGCCCTCGATCTCGCGCAGCCGGGGGGCCGACGCGTCGCGCGCCGAGACCTGGAGCTCGACGCCGGCGGGCCACTCGATGGCCACGTCGGGGTCGTCGTAGGCGATGCCGCGCTCGATCGACTCGTCGTAGTAGGCCGAGCACTTGTACATGACGTCGGCCACCTCGCCGACGACCACGAACCCGTGCGCGAAGCCGACCGGGCAGTAGAGCTGGTGGAGGTTCTCCTCGTCGAGGCGGAAGGCCTCCCACTCGCCGAACGTCGGCGAGCCGCGGCGGAGGTCCACGACGACGTCGACGATCGCGCCGCGGCCGCAGCGCACGAGCTTGGCCATGCCGTCGCCGACCTGGAAGTGCATCCCCCGGAGGACGCCGTGGCCGGACCGCGAGTGGTTGTCCTGCACGAACTCCTCGGGGATCCCGAGCTCCGCGTAGACCTCGCGGCGGTAGCTCTCGTGGAAGAAGCCGCGGTGATCGCCGTGGATCACCGGGCGGACGAGGACCGGGCCCTCCAGGCGTGTTTCAAGCCGCTCCATGCGCGGCCTCCCTTCTGTGGTTGGCGGTACGGGTGAAGAGGCCGAAGGCCTCCTCCGCGCGATCCGCGATGAGCCGCGCGATCGCCAGCGACGAGGTCGCGGCGGGCGACGGGGCGTTGCGCACGTGCAGCGCGCGCCCCGTGTGTGAGATGACGAAGTCGTCGACGAGCGCGCCGTCCCGGGCGAGGGCCTGCGCGCGGATGCCGCTCGGGCCGGGCAGCACGTCGGCCGGCTGAAGCTCCGGGACGTAGCGCTGCGCGGCGCGGACGAAGGCGGCCCGGTTCGCGGCGTAGCCCATCTCCGACAGGCCCGTGCGCCACCAGCGCCTCGCCATCCGCCACGTCCCGGGCCACGCGAGCGTCGCCCCGAGGTCGGCGGGGCGGACGCGCCGCAGGCGGTACGCGTCGCGGGCGCCGACCATGAGCGCGGTCGGCCCGACGAGCACGTCGCCGTCGATGTGGCGGGTGAGATGCACGCCGAGGAACGGCAGCGAGGGGTCCGGCACCGGGTAGATGAGCGAGCGGACGAGGTCGCGCCGCTCGGGCCGCAGCCGCAGGTAGGCGCCGCGGAACGGGACGATGCGCGGGTCGGGCGACGCGCCCGCCGCGACAGCGAGGCGGTCCGACCAGGCCCCGGCGCAGAAGACGGCGTGGCGCGCGACGAGGTCGCCGTCGCCGGCGCGCAGGACGACCTCGCCCGGCCGGCTCTCCACCCCGGTCACCGCGCGTCCGAGCGTGATGCGCCCGCCGTCCTCGATCACCTCGCGCGCCAGCGCGCGGGCGACGGCGGGGAAGTCGACGATCCCGGTCGCCGGCGAATGCAGCGCGGCGACGCCCTCGGCGTGGGGCTCGAGGTCGCGCAGCCCGCGGCGGTCGAGGCGCCGCAGGCCGGGGACGCCGTTCTGGCGCCCGCGCCATTCGAGCGCGTCGAGGCCCGGGACCTCGTCCTCCGTGAGCGCGACGATCACCTTGCCGCAGCGCTCGACGGGCACGTCGTGGCGCGCGCAGAACGCGTAGAGGTCGCGCGCTCCCTCGACGCACAGACGCGCCTTGAGCGACCCCGGGGCGTAGTAGATGCCGGCGTGCACGACGCCCGAGTTGTGGCCCGTCTGGTG
>DATLLK010000424.1:0-10168 GCA_035537895.1 Planctomycetota bacterium | reverse complement strand
CCACCCGTCCCAGTTCTCGCGCGCCACGCGCCCGTCGCGGAGACTGCGCTGCTCGATCCCCGCAGGCGGCGGGGGCGGCGTCGCGAGGGCGGGCCGCGGCTCGGAGAGATCCGTGTGCTCCGTCCCGGGCGCCGGTGGTCGGTCCCCGATGGCGCAGGGGACGGCGCCGGGCACACGCCCGATGGCGCACGCGGCGACGAGGGTGCCGGCGAAGATGCCCGCCATCCGTAGGCCGTGGACGGTTCTCACCGACGACGCAGCGCAAGCCGCGTTCCTCCCGTCCACCCCCGATCCACGCCCGCGTCCTCTGGAAACCCGCCACCGCGGGGCCCCGCGCGTCACCGCCACGTGACACCTGCGGCGCGGTGGCGCCCGCGTGGCGTCGGGCGCCTACGGAAGCCGGTAGACCGCCCCGCGGCGCTTGCCCTCGCGCACGATCAGGCCGCGGCGCATGAGGTCGGCGAGGTCACGCAAGCCGGTGCGCTCGGAGGCCTGCGTCATCTCGATGAACTCACGGTTCGTGCAGCGGCCGTTCGCCGCGAGGCGGTCGAGAAGCGCGCGCTGGCGCTCGTTCAAAACGTCGAGCGGGGCCCCCACGGCGGGGGCGACCACGGTCCCCGCGGCGCCCCGGGGCGGGTCGACGCGCAGGTGCTCGGGCCCCGCGACATCGACCTCGCACATGACCGCCGCCCTCTCGATCACGTTGCGCAGCTCGCGCACGTTGCCCGGCCAGGGGTGGCGGTAGAGGACGTCCATCGCCTGCGGCGAGAGCCGGGCCGGGGCCCGGCCGATCCGGCGTCGCGCCTCCTCGAGGAAGTGCTCGACGAGCGACGGGATCTCCTCGCGGCGCTCGCGCAGCGCCGGGATCTCGATCCGCAGGACGTTCAGCCGGTAGTAGAGGTCCTCGCGGAAGCGCCCCTCCGTCACCGCCTTCTCGAGGTCCTGGTTCGTCGCGGCGACCACGCGCACGTCGACGTCGACGGGCTTGCTGCCGCCCAGCCGCGTGAACTGGCCCTCGGCGAGCACGCGCAGGAGCTTCACCTGCGCCTGCAGCGGCATCTCGCCCACCTCGTCGAGGAAGAGCGTGCCGCCGTCGGCGAGCTCGAAGCGGCCCTCGCGGCGTCGCTCCGCCCCCGTGAACGCGCCCCGCTCGTGGCCGAAGAGCTCGCTCTCGAGCAGCGTCTCGGGGATCGCCGCGGTGTTCACCTTCACGAACGCGTGCTCGGCGCGCAGGCTCCGGCGGTGGATCAGGTCGGCGACGACCTCCTTGCCGACGCCCGTCTCGCCCGTGAGCAGCACCGTGCTGTCGGTCCGCGCCGCGCGGCGCGCCGTCTCGAGGACCCGGACCATCCGCTCCGTGCGGAAGACCGCGCCGTCCTCGTAGGGCGGGACCTCGACGAGGCCCGCGTCCACGCGGTGGACGTCGACGACGCGGTCGCCGCCGTCGCGACGCGCGGCGACGAGGGCACGTCCCGCGGCGTCGAGGAGGAACTCGAGGCTCTTCGCGTCCTCCGGGCAGCGCGCGACGCCGACCGAGACGCCCGTGCGCAGGGGGTCCGTGCCCTCCTCGCCGCGGACCTCCACGGCGGAGATGCGCTCGCGGATCGTCTCGCCGAGCGCGACCGCCTCCTCGCGCGTCATGCCCGGGGCGCGCACGGCGAGCTGGTCCTCGTGCAGGCGCCCCGCCTGGACGCGGCCGCCGACGGCGGCGCGCATCGCGTCCGCGGCCGCACGCGCGAGCGCGCGCGCCGCCTCGACGCCGCGCCGCGAGGCGACCCGCTCGAGCCCGTCGAGCCCGATGCGCAGCACGACGGCGGCGGGCCCGCCCGCGAGCGCCGCGTCCACCTCGCGCCGCAAGGACGACTCGAAGGACGTCGAGCCGGGCAGGCCGGTCGCCTCGTCGAGGGCGGCGAGCCGGTAGAGGCGCGCGTTGTGGAGCGCGAGCGCCGCCGTCCCCGCGAGCGGCGTCCAGAGCGCGCGCGCGTCGCGCGACGGGAGGGTCGCGGCGCCATGCCAGCAGAGCACCGCGACGCCCTGGACCTCGCCCGCCGCCCGGAGCGGAACCGCGGCGAAGGCGCCGTGACCCTCCACCCAGCGCGCGGCGGCCGGGCCCTCCGCCGCGACCCGCGGGTCGTTCGCCGCGTCCTCGACCACGATCGGCTCGGTCGAGGCGAGCGCCGCGGCGAGCCATCCGCCCGGCGCCGGGTCCACCGGGCGGTCCGACGCCGTCGTGCGGCGCCCGTGCTCCGCGCGCACCTGCACGGGGCCGGTCGGCGACAGCGTGACGAGCAGCAGCCCGGCGTCGGGCGACCACCGCTCGCGGAAGAGCCCGAGGACCGCCTCGCCTGCACGGGCGAGGTCGAGGCTCTCGGTCGCGCGCTCCTGCGCGCGGCGCAGGAAGTCGAGGTCGCCCACGCGTTGCTTCAAGTCGCGGCGCATCTGGTCGAACGCGACGGCGAGGTCGCCCACCTCGTCCGTCCCCGGCGTCGGGCCCTCCACGTCGAACTCGCCGCGGCGGACCGCCTCGGTGACGGAGACGAGGTCGCGCACGGGCCCCGAGATCCGCCGCGCGAGCGTCGCGGCGACGCACGCGACGAGGACGGCCGCGGCGAGGCCGAGGCCCACGAGCTCCTCGCGCATCGTGCGCAGCGCGGCGTCGAGGGCGCGCCGCGGCTCGCCGACGGCGATCCAGGCCGCCGGCGCCTCCGGTCCGCCGGCCGCGGCGAGCGGCGCGAGCACCACGAGCCGAGAGCCCTCCGTCGTCGGGACGCGGGAGAGGAGCACCGCGTCGCGGCCGCCGGTCCGGGCCCCCGCGTCGCCCAGCCGGCCGGCGAGCGCGCGCCCGAGGGCGTCGCCGCCCGGCCCCGCCGTGCCCGCGACCTCGGGACGATCGCCGTCGAGCCGGAGACGGAGGGCGCGCGCATCGACGGCCCCGCCTTCCTCGCCGACCACGCGGACGCCTCGGGGCTCTACGTGTCGCCCTGGGACGGCCTCCTGCTCGTCGCGACCGCGCGCAGCGTGGCCGAGGAGGACTGGCGCAAGGTCGTCGTCGGCGTGGTCGGCGAGGAACGCGGGGCCGTCGATCCGCGCGCCCTCTGTTTCCGGCTCGACGGCGATCGTCCCGAGGTCGCGCCCCCGCACGAGGATCGCGGCCGAGGACCCGCCGACGATGCCCGAGCGCCGGTAGACCGTCACCTGGTCCCTCAAGCGGGTGACGTCCACGCGCTCGGGCATCGACGTCACGAGCTGCAGGAGCCCCTGGGCGCCCACCTGCGCCTCCTGGCGCTCCGAGCCGAGGATCGCGCCGCGCGCCGCGGCCAGCCAGCCGCGCACGCGCGCCTCGCGCTCGGCCTCGAGCCGGTCCGTGTTGCGCCGGTCGGCGAGCACGACGGTGACGGCGACGGGCAGGAGCGCCGCGGCCAGCACGCCGATCACGAGGCGGGGCGCGAGACGGCGGAAGCCCTCCACGAAGTCCACCACGAGGAGCACGAGCAGGAACGCGGCGATGCCGAGGCAGGTGAGGAGGGCGACCTCGGTGCGGCGCGCCCGCTCGGCGACCGAGCCCGGGAGCGGTGTCGCGAAGGTGACCGTGGCCTTTCGGTCGGCGCGGCCGACCGACGTGAGGGTCCTCACCGCGTCCCCGCGCGGCACCGCGAGCACCTCGGCGAACGGCCGCGCGTCGCGCAGGAACGCGCGGTCGCCCCCGTTCTCCGCGTCGGGGGCGACCGCGAGGCGCCCGCCCGCGACGCCGGCCACGTGCCGCGCCAGCGTCGCGGCGGCGACCAGGAGCGACCCCGTGCCCTGCTCGGGGACCGAGGCCGAGAGGTTCTTCACGCGCACGGAGGTCGGGCGCCGCCCGAAGTCGAGGGGCACGGACACGAGGTCGTGGTGGCGGGGCGTCCCGGCGTCGTCCGTCCATCGGTAGGCGACGCGGCTGCGCATGTCGGCGGGGTGCCGGATCGCCTGGTTCAGGCGCTCCTCGTCCACGTCGTCGCCGTTGACGAGGCGGTGGACGCTCGGCTCGCCGACGGCGTACTGCACGCGGACCTCGGCGACCTCCTGTCCGTGGCGCGTGAGCGGGAAGCCGCGCTCGACGGCGACCACGAGCCACAGGCGGTCCGCCCCCGCGAGCGCGGGGAGCGCGAACTGTCGCTCGCCCCGCGGCACGATCACCGTCCCGAGGAACGTCCCCGCCCCGCCCGGGCGCGCGCCCGGGCGAGCGAGGATCGGGATGCGGTCGTCGGTCCACGTGGGGAGCGGGAGCGGCGCCTCCGTCCCGTCGGGACGAACGACGGACATCGCGACGAGCACCGCGGGCGGCGCGCCGGGCGCGTGCCGCCACCGCAGTCGCACCGCGGCCTGGGCCCCGAGCGAGACGCGCACGACGCGCTCGCCCGCGCCGTCGGCGAGATTGGTCTCGACGGCGGCCTCCACGGACCGCCCGTCCGCGTCCACCGCGACCAGCGTGGCGAGCAGGGCGCGCTCGCCGCCGCCCTGGTGGCCCGCCGTGCGCACCGGAGCGAGGCGAACCCGGAAGCCGACCGCGTCGAGCGGCGCGGTCAGGGGCCATTCGGCGTCGGCGCCCTCCGTGAGCGCGATGCGCGACTCGGAGGACCCCGTGAACTCGGGTTCGCCCGGCCACGGCGCGAGCCGTACGAAGGCGTGGGCCGCGACGGGCGGCAGGCACGGCACGCTCTCGCCCGCGAGCAGACGGCCGAGCGTGCGCGACCGCGCCGCCGCGTCCGCGGCGTCCAGCGCGCCGAGATCCGCCGCCTCCGCCGCGACGACCTGCGCCTCGTTCACGGCGGCGTCGAGTCGCGTCTGCGCCACCTCGCGCGCGCGGCGGTCCTCGCAGGACGAGGAGAGGGCGAGGAAGCCGGCGAGCAGCACGTCGAGCGCGAGCATCGCGGCCTTCGGGCGCGGACCGGCGCGCGCGAGGTGGCGCGAGAGCGGGCCGACGAGCGCGATGACGAGGACGAGCGCGAGGAGCCCCGTCAACCAGAGCGTCGCCGATCCGTCCTCGTCCGCGGCCACGGGTCGCGGCGGGGCGGTCCGCTCCGGGATCTCGAGCGTCAGGAAGCGGCTCGGGATGCGGTAGAGATCGCCCAGGCCGCGGCTCGAGAGGTAGGTCGCGGGATCGGGCTGCGGCAGGCCCGCCGCGGTCGCCGCCGGCACGAACCGGTCGACGTCGTTCAACGCCATGTCGAACCCGATGCGGCGCGCGGCGGTCCCCGCGAGACCGGGGAAGTTGGCGAGCGGGATCTTCACCTCGAGGTCATAGGACCCGCCGCCCCGCGGCCGCGTCGCCATGCGCACCCCGACGAGGCCGCCGTCGTCGTAGCGCACTCCGTCGCCGTGGTAGGCCACGCCCCAGCGCAGGTGGGGGTTCCCCGGCATCAGGAACAGCTGCCAGTCGTCGTCGGAGTAGCCGGTCTCCGTCGCGGGGCCGTCCTCCCCCTCGCGGTCGTCGGCGAGGTCCGTGTTGAGGAAGAGCTCGATCGAGTCGCCCCCGTGCCACGGGTCCCCCGTGTGGAGGGCCACGTCGTCCGTCACGGAGAAGGCGACGTAGAGCGCCTCTGCGTCGATCCCCACCCGGGCGACGAGGTGAGCGTCGAGCGGCCCCTTCCACCGCTCCCGTCGGGCGGCCAAGACCTGCTCGGCCCGATCGATCCGGAGGGTCGAGGCCGGGTCCTCGGGCCACTCCTCCGGGCGGATCTCCCCGTCGATCGTGGGGGGCGCCGTCAAGACGCGCGCACGGATGGCCGATCGTTCAGGAACGGCAGGCGACGCGTCCTCTGCGGACGCGCGTCCCATCCATCCCCAGAGTCCGGCCAGAACCGTGACCGCCACGAACCGCCATGCGGGTCGGCGGCGGATGGCGGCGATTGCCGGGATCCGCCGTCCGGCTCCGCCGGTCGTCGCCGGAATCCGTTCCTTCGTGGCGGAATGCGGCCGCACCGGCCTCCCGTCGCGCTCAACCCGTTCCTTCGTATCGACTTGCGGCGGGTTGGCACCGGAGCGACACCCGGCGGGATTCCGCCGCCGCGGCGCCCATCCTACGGCGCGCGACGGAAGGCGGCCAGCACCTCGACGTGCGGCGTCTGCGGCATCAAGTCGTACGGCGTGACGGATTCGAGGCGGAAGCCGCAGGCTTCCAGGGTCACGGCGTCCCGGGCCAAAGTCCGGGGTTCGCAGGAGACGTAGGCGAGCAGGGTGGCGCCCGAACGGGCGACCCCGTCGATCACCGCCGGGGCGAGACCGCTCCGGGGGGGATTGGCCACGACGACCGTCGGGGCGTCATCGAGCACACGGGGCAGTTCGTCCTCCACGCGCCCCGGTCGGACCCGGACGGCGCCCGACCCCGATTCGCCGGCCCGCTCCCGGGCGGCGTCCCACATCCGGACGTTGTGGAGGGCGTCGAGCGCAGCGGGACCGGGGCTTTCGACCAGCGTGACGCGACGTCCGGCCGTGGCGAGACGAAGAGCCGTCGCCCCGACGCCGCCGTACAGGTCGAGCGCCGGGCCGGCCTGCGCGGTCGAGGCGATCCGTGCGACGTCGTCGTGGATCCGGGCGCCCATCACCGGGTTCACCTGGAAGAAGGACCCGGCGGCGACCCGGAGGCGGAACGGCCCGGACTGCTCCTCGATGGCGTCGGCCCCCTCGAGCGTGACGAACTCGGCCCCCATGGGCGCGTTCCCGGGCGTCTCGTGGACGTTCAGCACGACGCCCGCGACGTGGGGGAGACGCGCCCGGATGTCGGCGGCGAGCGCCCGGTCGCCCGCGAAGCGGCGGTCCTTCACGACGAGGAGGACCAGGGCCTCGCCCGTCGCATGGCTCGCGCGGACGGAGACGTAGCGGAGCCAGCCGAGCCCGCTCCGCTCGTCGTAGGTGGGCGGGTCGGCCTGCCGCAGGGCGTGCCGCACGCCGGCGAGCGCCCGCTCGACCGCGGGCGCGTGGGCGAGGCAGCCCTCGATCCCCAGGAGCCGATGGCTGTGCTCCTCGAAGAGCCCGAGGAAGAGGCCGCGTCGGGTGCGGCGCGCGGTGAGGTAGGCCTTATAGCGCCAGCCGTCCTCCGCGGGCGCGGGCACGGTATCGGCCACGGGAGCGCGCGAGAGGCCGACCGACGCCAGCGCGTGGACGACCCGATCCCGCTTCGAGGTCCGGCGCCGCCCGGTCGCCGTCGTCCGCAGCCCGCATCCGGGGCAGACCTCCCCGTGGGGGCAGACGTCGGGCACGCGGTCGGGCGACGCCCGCACGACGCGCTCGATCTGGCCGACGGCGTGGCGCCGGCCCACGTGGGCCAGCCGGACCTCGAGGACCTCCCCGGGCAATGCGTTCGCGACTCTCAAGTCGCGGTGCGAGAGGTCGGCCACGCCGCGCCCGTGGTCGTCCCGGCCGGCGATCTCCACGCGGTGGACCGCACCGGGCACGAGGGGAGCCGCGGGGCGCACACCGGTGGGTTTCACGCCCGAAGTGTAGGGCCCGCGACCCCGTGGAACTGCGGAACGCCGGTGAGACGGCCGATCCCAAGGGGGCACGGGCGTTCATGCCCGGGTGGGCGCGACGGGAGGGTCTTCGTCCCCTCCCCACGGGAGACTCTCGGGCATGCGCATCCTCTGCACGGCGGTGGTCGCGATCCTGTCGACCGCCTGCACCACGTCGCGGGCCGCCGCCGTCTCGCGCGGCTCGTCGGGAGCGGGCTCCGGCACGACGGTCGGAACGCCCGGCCCTGCCCCCTCCGCGCCGTTTGCCCCGTCGGGTCCGCGGACCTTCTCGGGCGGAGCGACCGACGCCGCGACGCTCGCGCGCGAGACGGGCCTCGTCTACGCCGACGACGGTCGCACGGTCCTCCTGTCGAACCCCGAGGTGCGCGCTCGCCTCTACCCCGCGACCGGCACGTTGACGATCGACGGGCGGGGCGTCCCGATGGGGGCGGTCGTCCGCCGCGAAGGCGGGCTCGTCCACGTCCCCGCGGCGGGCGCCGACGCGGTGCGGCGCGCGGTGGCCGATGCGTCACAGCGCCGCATGGGCGCGGCGATGCCGGTCGCGCTGACGCCGCTGCCCCCGCTCGCGCCCGTGGCGCGTCCCATCCCGAAGACGGTCGATCTCGCCCCGGTCGCCGTCCGCGACGTGAGCGGCGAGGCCGCCTGGAACCCGCCGACCGCGGCGCGCGGATGGCGGTGGATCGTCGTGCACCACAGCGACGACCACGCCGGGTGCTTCGCGAAGTACGACCGCGTCCACCGGGCGAAGGGGTGGGAGGGCTGCGGTTACCACTTCGTGATCGGGAACGGCACCGAGAGCGGCGACGGCGAGGTCGAGGTGACCGACCGCTGGTCGTCCCAGATGCACGGCGCCCACGCCAAGACCGACGACAACCGGTTCAACGACTACGGCGTCGGCATCGTCCTCGTGGGCGACTTCGAGCGCGGCGGCCAGCCGACGGACCGCCAGTACCGGGCGCTCGTCAAGCTGACGCGCTGGTTGATGGCGCGCTACGGCGTGACGCCCGACCGGGTCCTCCGCCACAGCGACTGCAAGTCGACCGCGTGCCCCGGGAAGTTCTTCCCCTGGAGCCGCTACATCGGCGACGTCTCGGACGCCGCCTCGATGACGTCTCCTCCGTAAGTTTCCTCCGTACGTCCTGCGCGGCGGCAGCCGGTTCCCTTCCCCCGGGGGTTCGCGCATCCTGTGGGCATGCGCATCGGGATCGACGGGCGCGCGGCGTTCCTCGGGCGCGGCGGGATCGCCGTGTACGTGCGGCGCCTGACGGAGGCGCTCGCCCGCACCGAGCCCGAGGACGACGTGCGCGTCTACGGCTACCGGTTCCGCCGGGCCGGAGCGGGCACGGGCTTCCCGGCCCTGCCCCCGAACGCCCGCGTCCTCGGGTGGCCGATCCCGTCGCGCGGCGCCGAGGTCCTCGCGCGCCTCGGCTTCGGCGCCGACCGCCTCCTCGGCGGGTGCGACGTCCTCCACGCGACGGACTACCTCCTGCTGCGCCCGACGCGCGCGCCGCTCGTCGCGACCGTCCACGACGTCCTCTTCGCCGAGATGCCGCGCTGCTACACGCCGGGGATGCGCCGTGGCCTGCACGCCGCGACCCGCGCGCTCGTGCGCCGCGCGGCCCGCATCGTCGTCCCCTCCGTGCGAACGAAGATCGCCCTGGTCGAGCGCTTCGCCGCCGACCCCGGCCGTGTCGACGTGACGCCGCTCGCGCCGCGCCCGCTGCCCGACGTCCCCGCGGCGGCGGCCGCCCGCCCGTACGTGCTCGCGGTCGGCACTCTCGAGCCCCGCAAGAACCTCGCGCGTCTCCTCGCGGCGCACGGGCGCGCGCGAGCGGCCGGCCTCGACGCCGACCTCGTCGTCGCGGGGGCCCGGGGCTGGATGGACGACGACCTCGTGCGCGCGCTTTCGACGACGCCGGGCGTGCGGTGGGAGGGCGCCGTCGACGACGCGCGGCTCTCCGCGCTCTTCCAGGGCGCGCTTGCGCTCGCCTACCCGAGCCTCGGCGAGGGCTTCGGGCTGCCCGTCGCCGAGGCCCTCTCGCTCGGCGTGCCGGTGCTCTCGAGCGCCGGCACCGCGTGCGCCGACCTCGCGGGGGACGCCGCGCTGCTCGTCGACCCCTACGACGCGGACGCGATCGCCGACGGCCTCGTGCGCCTCGCCACCGACGACGGGCTGCGCGCGGCGCTCGCCGCGCGGGGTCGCGCGCGCGCCGCGGCGTGGACGTGGGAGGCGACGGCGCGCGCGACCCGCGAGGCCTACGCGCGGGCGGCGGCCTGACGTGCGCATCGGGCTCGACGCCACGCCGCTGCGGGCGGGGGCGTCGCCGGGCGTGCGCCGGGCGGTCGAGGGCTGGATCCAGGGCTTGACGCTCGTGGCCGATGGGTACGACGGCGTCGTCGCCTTCGTCCCCGGCGCCGCGGCGCCGACGCGCTCCGCCGAAGGCGCCGTCGCGTGGGTCGGGGTCGGCGACCGCACGGACGACGCAGGTGCCGTGCGGCGTTCCGCGTCGTCGCTCGCGGCGCGCCACCGCGTCGACGTCTGGCTCTCGCCGTGGTCCGCGTTCCCTCGGCTGTCGTTGCCCGTGGTCGCCACGGTGCACGAGATCCCCTTCGCGCGCCACGGGCCCGTGGAGGGTCGCTTCCGGACGCTCGCGCACCGATGG
>DATLLK010000423.1:0-2713 GCA_035537895.1 Planctomycetota bacterium | reverse complement strand
CACCACAGCCTCGCCTTCCTCGCCGACGAGGAGGAGTTCCGGGCGCAGGTCGTGCGCCAGGCCGACCGCGTCGAGCGCCTCTTCGGCCGGCGCCCGACGACGTTTCGCAACACGGAACTGGTCGTCGACGAGGGCGTCGCGCGGGCGATCGAGGACGCGGGCTTCACGGCGCTGCTCGGCGAGGGCGCCGACCACCTGCTGGCCGGACGCGACCCGGGCGCGGTCGACGGCGTCGCGGGGTGCGGCGACCTGCGCCTCCTGCTCCGGACCTACCGCCTCTCCGACGACATCGCCTTCCGGTACAGCAACCGCACGTGGTCCGGCTGGCCGCTGACGCCGGCGAAGTTCGCCGCCTCCCTCGACGAGGTGCCCGAGGACGCCGCGCTCGCGGGCCTCTTCATGGACTACGAGACCTTCGGCGAGCACCAGTGGGCCGAGACGGGGATCCTCCAGTTCATGGAGGACCTCCCCGAGGCCGTCCTCGCCCTTCCCCGCTTCGACTTCGCCACGCCCTCGGAGGTCGCGGCCCGCCACGCGCCGACCGAGCGCCTCGACGTGCCGCACCCCGTGTCGTGGGCCGACGCGGAGCGCGACCTGACGGCGTGGCTCGGCAACCCGATGCAGCGCGAGGCGAACCTCGCCCTCTACGCGATGCTCCCGTCCATCCGGCGCAGCGCGGACCCGGACCTGCAGGAGGCGTGGCGGCGCCTCTCGACGAGCGACCACCTCTACTACATGTGCACGAAGTGGTTCGCCGACGGCGCCGTCCACAAGCACTTCAGCCCCTACGCGACGCCCCACGACGCCTTCATCGCGTACATGAACGTGCTCGACGACCTCGAGCGCCGGGCGGCCTCCGCGGCGCGCGGGGCGGCCCCGCCCGTGCCCGAGGCACCCGAGGCGCCCCGGCCGCCCGCGCCCGCGGCCCCGCGGCCGGCGGGCACGCCGTCCCGACGCCCTGCAAAGAGGCATCGAAAGCACCCCCGCCGCCGCTAATCTCCTGGGCCCGATCTCCCGTGCACAACAACTTCACCCTCTTCGAGACCTCCTGGGAAGTCGCCCAGAAGGTCGGCGGCATCCACACGGTGATCGCCACGAAGGCGCGGGGCCTCGTCGGGCGCCTGGGCGACCGCTACGTCTGCGTCGGGCCCTGGACGTTGACCGACCCCGAGCGGGCCGTCGCCTTCGCCGAGGAGCGGGGCTTCGAGGGGTTCGCCGACTCGTGCCGCGCGCTGGGGGTGCCCGTCCGGGTCGGTCGCTGGGAGGTCCCCGGCCGGCCGCGGACCGTGCTGGTCGACGCCTCGGGGCTCAACGCGAAGAAGGACGACCTCTTCAAGGACCTGTGGGACCGCTACCGGGTCGACAGCCTCTTCGGCGGCTGGGACTACGCCGAGCCGACCCTCTTCGGCCTCGCGGCGGCCACGGTGATCGAGCGCTGGTGGCAGGAGTTCGTGGCCCCGCGCGGCGGCGAGGCCGTGGCGCAGTTCCACGAGTGGATGACGTCGAGCGGCATGCTCCAGCTGAAGCAGCGCGTGCCGTCGATCGGCACCGTCTTCACGACGCACGCGACGGTGCTCGGCCGGGCGCTCGGCGCCGCCGGACAGGGTCACGAGACGGGGCTCGCGGGCCGCACCCCCGACGCGGCGGCCGAGGCGCTCGGCGTGCGGTCCAAGCACTCCCTCGAGGCGGCGGCCGCCCGCGAGGCCGACGTGCTCACCACGGTCAGCGAGCTGACGGCGGACGAGGTCGAGTTCTTCCTCCGCCGCCGCGCCCAGCCGGTCCTCGTCAACGGCATCGACCTCGAGTCGGTCGACACGATGGCCGCCCGCGCGACGCGCGAGACGGTCCACCCGGCCCTCCAGCGCCTCGCGGCGCAGTTCCTCGGCGAGGACATGTCGGACGCGGCCCTCCTCGCCGCCGCGGGTCGTTACGAGTTCCACAACAAGGGCTACGACGTCGTGCTCTCGGCGCTCGGCCGCGTGGCGAAGGAGCCGGGGCGGCGGGCCGTGCTGTTCCTGCTCGTGCCCGCGGGGCACGCGGGCATCCGCAAGGAGGTCCTCGACCGCGTCCAGTCGAACGGGCAGGTCACGGGCGGGGCGCTCGGCCTCTGCACGCACAAGCTCTTCGACGCGGACGGCGACGCGATCGCCCGCGCGTGCAAGAAGGCGGGCCTCGACAACGCCCCGGGCTCGCGCGTGAAGGTGATCCACGTCGCGGGCTACCTCTCCGCCGACGACGGCCTGCTCGGCCTCCCGTGGGAGGCCTCGCTGCGGGGCCTCGACCTGACGCTCTTCCCCTCCTTCTACGAGCCGTGGGGCTACACGCCCGTCGAGAGCCTCGTCGCGGGGGTGCCGACGATCACATCCGATCTCACGGGCTTTGGCGGCTGGGCGCTCGGCGAAGGGCGGGGCACGGCCGACGGGGTCACGATCCTCCCGCGCCGCCACCGCACGGACGCGGAGGCCGAGGCCGACCTCGCGGGCATCGTCTCGCGGTTCCTCGCGGGCGATCCCGCCACGAGGGCCGCGCCCACCGCCTGCCGCTCGACGGCGTCGCTGCTCGCCTGGTCGAAGGCGCTCACGAGCTACGACGAGGCGTTCGGGATCGCGCTCGCGCGAGCGGCCGACCGCGCGCTCGGCCCGGCGCGCGCCTTCGCCGCCCGCGTCCCCGAGGCCGGCGAAGGGACCGCGCCCCACTTCGTGGACTTCGAGGT
>DATLLK010000422.1:0-2984 GCA_035537895.1 Planctomycetota bacterium | reverse complement strand
GACCGAGGAGGAGGCCGGGCACGAGCACGCCGCCGAGGAGCGACCCGTCGACCACGAAGGACCCGATCCGGAACGTGAGGTCGGACACGAGCTCCTGAAGCCAGAGGAAGTACCAGGGCGCCTTCGCGGGGTTCGGCGTGCGGGTCGGGTCCGCCGCCTGCTCGAGGGGCGCCGGGTACAGGAGCCCGATCGCGCTCGTCAGGAACAGGCAGACGAGCGACACCGCGAACGCCCGTCGGATGGCGTTGGGGACCGACGCGACGCTCTCCCGCGCGAGCAGGATCGAGGGCGCGACCGACGACACCGTGCCGCCCCGCGTCGCGCCGAGGATCGCGTACGTGCGGCCCGGGACGGGGGGCTCCTTCTTCGCGCGGGCGACGGCGTCGTCCGTCACGCGGTCCGAGACGGCGAGCCCGCCGTCCTTGCGGATCCGCCACATGTGCCACGCGACGAGGACCGTCATCAGCGCGGGCAGCACGAAGCAGTGGAGCACGTAGAACCGCAGCAGCGTGGGCTGCCCGATCGTCGTGCCGCCGAGCAGCGCCTCGCGGATCGTCTCGCCGAGCAGCGGGACGGAGGCCGCGATCGACGTGCCGACCTGCACGGCCCAGTAGGCCAGCTGGTCCCACGGCAGCAGGTAGCCCGTGAACGAGAGGCCCAGCGTCAGGAGGAGGAGCATGAGGCCGACGGCCCAGTTGAGCGGGCGGTTGGCACCCGGGGCGCCTTCCTTCTTGTAGGCGCCCGTCAGGAACACCCGCACCAGGTGGAGGACGACGGCGATGACCATCAGGTGGGCCGCGGCGCGGTGCGTCCCCCTCAGCCACGCGCCGTGCGCCACCACGTGCTCGATGTCCTTCACCGAGCCGTAGGCGCGCTCGACGCTCGGCACGTAGAGGAAGAGCAGCACGCCGCCCGTCACGCCGGTGATCCCGAAGAACGCGGCGCATGCCGTCCCGAGCCAGCCGGAGGCGCGGAAGGAGAGCGCCTTCCGCGTCGCGTGCGCCGGGAAGGCGTGGAGCCACATGTTGCGGACGATGGCGTCGGAGGCCTCCCTCGGCGTCCCCGGCATCCAGTCGCGCAACAGCCGCGCGAGGCGGCTCACGAGCCTTCCTCGGCCGTGAGGGCGGTCGTCGCGGCCGTCTCCCCGAGGAGGTCCACGACGAGCGAACCGTCGGCGGCGAGCGAGAGGGGGCGCCACGGGAGCGCGCGCGGCGCGGGACCGGCGCGGTTGCCCCCGTCGGGCCCGAACACGCTGCCGTGGCACGGGCAGTGGAACCCCTCGCCCTCGGGTTGCACGGTGCAGCCGAGGTGCGTGCAGACGGCGGACAGCGCGCGGAACTTCGTTTCCGCGCGGAAGAGGAAGATCCCGGCCTCGGCGAGGAACGTCACGCCCTCGGGGAAGGCGGAGGGCGCGCCCAGTCGCCGCTTCGTCGGCGCCTCGTAGAGGACGGTGGGCAGCAGCGCGCGCCCCCACGGGAGCGCGTGGGCGAGGAGGCCCAGGCACGCGCAGCCCGCGGCCGCGCTGCCGAGGAGCGAGCGCCGCGAAGGCCCGGGCGCAGGGTCGCTCACGGGGCGACCGCCCCGACCTTCCAGTCGAAGGTCTCCATGGTCATCGCGCCCGTGGGGCAGCGCTCGGCGCACAGACCGCACCGGATGCAGGAGGTCTCGTCCTTCACCATGACGGTGTCGTTGCCCGCGGCGGCGAGCGAGGGCAGGTCCGCCGCGCCGACGAGGTCGGCGGGCGCGAGCGTCAAGCAGTGGTACGGGCAGATGTCCGTGCACCGCCCGCACGCGATGCAGAGGCTCCCGTCGTAGATGGTCTGGACGTGGCACGAGAGGCAGCGGCTCGCCTGGCGGCGCGCCTCCGCCTCGTCGTAGCTGCCCTCGACCTCCTGGATGCCCGTGCGGCGGTCGACCGACACGCACGAGGGCTCGACGCGGGGGATGCGGTCGTAGTCGGGGGCGGGCGCCACGGAGCGCGGGTGGACCTCCGTGAACGTGGCGTGGAACTCGAGGCTCCGGCCGCCCGAGAGCCGCGCATGGACGTTGCGGGCCGCCCGCTTGCCTTCCGCGACCGCCTCGATCAGCGTGCGCGGCCCGAAGGCCGCGTCCCCTCCCGCGTACACGCCCGGGAGGCTCGTCGCGAGGGTCTCCGGGTCCGTCTCGATGAGCCCGTCGCGGGTGCGGCGCAGGGCCTTCGTCCCCGCGAGGTAGTCGAGGTCGGGCTCCTGGCCAATGGCGAGGAACACCGTGTCGCACGGGATCGTCTCGGCCGCGTGGGCGCCGTAGGACGGCGCGTAGCGGCCGCGCTCGTCGCGCAGCGACACGACCTCGGCCAGCTCGACGGCGACGGCGCGCCCCTTCTCGCCGACGATGCGCCGAACGCCGCGCAGCGGGTGGAAGACGAGGCCCTCGCGCTTCGCCTCCTCCACCTCCTCGCGGCCGTGCACGCTCCGCTGCGCGGGCCACTCCCCCATCGGCTGGCGGGCGACGAGGTGGACCTCCTTCGCCCCGCCCGACACGGCCGACCGCAGCGCGCCGACGCCGGGGAGCGCGCGCGCCGGGCCCGACGGCGCCCGCACGTCCGGCGGGCGACCGAGCCGCGCCGTGCGCGCGACGTCCATCGCGACGTTGCCGCCGCCCACGACGACCACGCGGGTCCCGATGTCCATGCGGAAGCCGCCGTTCACGTTGATCAGGAAGTCGATCGCGCGCACGACGCCGTCGAGGTCGCCGCCGTCCACCTCGAGGTCGCGCCCGCGGCCGGCGCCGGAGGCGAGGAACACCGCGTCGAACCCCTCGGCCATCAGGGAGTCCAGCGTGCGCTGCGCCCCGAGGCCCGCGCTCGTGCGCACCTCGACCCCGAGGGAGAGGATCGCCTCGATCTCGCGGTCGAGGACGTCCCGCGGCAGGCGGTACTCCGGGATGCCGAGGCGCATCATCCCGCCGAGCCGCTCGGTCGCCTCGAAGACCGTGACGCGGTG
>DATLLK010000421.1:0-2888 GCA_035537895.1 Planctomycetota bacterium | reverse complement strand
GCCATGCCCGAGGCACCCCGGGGGGTCGATCCGGCGAGCTTCGCGGATCGCGATGCGCGCGAACCGGCCACGCTCCGCCCGGTCGGAGGCCCCGAGCGCCCTGCGCGGATAGCATCTGCTCCCTGTGGGCGGCACCCGAGTCATGGGGGCCGTGGTTGAACAGGCACATCTGGAGGAGAGCTTCATGCGTCGCAATCTGCTGGTTCTGCTGGTCCTCGCGGCCGGCGTCGGGGGTTGGTTCGGCCGTCAGGCGATCGGCGAGGACGCCGTCGGCGGTCCGGCCGGGCAGCCGAGCCCGGAAGACCAGGCCAAGATGGAGAAGCTGATGACCGACCTCGCCACGCCGGGCGAGTTCCACAAGATGCTGGCCGCGCAGGAAGGCGACTGGAACGTGGCCGTCAAGGCCATGGACCACAAGACGCATCAGATGGTCGACAGCACGGGCACCGCCAGCTTCAAGATGATCCTCGGCGGTCGCTGGCAGATGCACACGTACAAGGGCACCTTCGACGGGCAGCCGTACGAGGGCGTCGGGGTGACGGGCTACGACAACCTGAAGAAGCAGTTCGTGAACTTCTGGTTCTCCACGCATGGCACGATGGCGACCGTCGCCACGGGCCAGGCTTCCGCCGACAAGACGGTCCTCACGATGTCGGGGACGTGGGACATGCCCGAGGAGATGGGGTCCAAGATGCCCTTCCGCATGGTCTCGACGAAGAAGAGCGACAAGGAGTTCACGTTCGCCATCCACGGCAGCTTCGCAGGCCAGCCCGAGGCCCTGATGATGGACATGACCTACACCCGCAAGTAGGTCCGCCGCACGCGAACCCGCCGCGCGGCCCCGACACCGGGTCCCGCGGCGGGCGCCGCACCGAGCCGCGCCCCGGGCCTCGACGTAGGGTGGCGTCCCATTCGCGAAGCGCGCGCGGAAGGCGGGAGCGCGCGACATGACGACGATCGTCGGGATCTCCGGAAGCCTGCGCAGGGGCTCCTTCAACACGGCGCTCCTCCGAGCCGGCGCCGCGCTGATGCCCGCGGGCTCGACACTCGCCGTCGAGACGCTCCACGGCGTCCCGCTCTACGACGGCGACACGGAGGAGGAGACCGGGATCCCCGCGCGCGTCGCGGAGCTGAAGTCGGCGGTCGCCGGCGCCGCCGGGCTCCTGCTCGTGACGCCCGAGTACAACAACTCGTTCCCCGGCGTCCTGAAGAACGCGATCGACTGGATGACGCGGCCGCCCGCGGACATCAAGAAGGTGTTCGGCGGCAAGCCCGTCGCCCTGATCGGCGCGACCCCGGGCGGGTTCGGGACGACGC
This sequence comes from Planctomycetota bacterium, assembly GCA_035537895.1. GTDB lineage: Bacteria > Planctomycetota > PLA2 > PLA2 > JAEUHO01 > DATLLK01. The sequence goes on along the minus strand of DATLLK010000421.1, from coordinate 1,571 downwards.
TGGCGCAGACGGCCTGGCTGCAGGTGCTGCGCACGCTGGGGACCGCCCCGTGGTTCGGGGCCAAGCTGCTGGTCTCCCGCGCGCCGACGCTGTTCGACGCGAAGGGCGACTTGACCGACGAGGCGACGCGCGAGTCGCTCCGCAGGTTCCTCGCCGGCTTCACGGCCTTCGCGGCCGCGCCCCGGGCGACGTGAAGCGCGCGCGGACCGCGCCCGCACATCTCGCCCCTCCTACACCCGCACGCCGACGGCGAACCCGTCCTCGAGCGGGAGCATCGTCGTGCGCCAGGCGGGCGAGGTCGCGAGCGTCTCGTTGAACCGGCGGATCCCCTCGGCGTTGCGGGGATCGTCGCCCTCGATCGTGAAGGCCGCGCGGCGAAAGACGTTGTCCGCGATCACGACGCCGCCTCGCCGCAGGTTCCGCTCGGCCCAGGCGAGGTAGGCGGGATAGCCGCGCTTGTCCGCGTCGACGAACACGAGGTCGAAGGGCCCCTCGAGCTCCACGTCACGCAAGCGCTCGAGCGCGGGTCCGACGTGGAGGCGCACGCGGTCGAGGACGCCCGCGCGGCGAAACGACTCCTCGGCGACGCGTGCGTGCTGCGGGATCAGCTCGAACGTGTCGAGCCGGCCGTCCGGCGGCAGCGCGCGCGCAAGGCACACGCCGGAGTAGCCGCCCAGGGTCCCGATCTCGATCGCGCGGCGCGCACCCGCCATGCGGGCCAGGACCTCGAGGTGCCGTCCGTCGAAGGGCCCGACCGCGATCGGAGGGAGCCCCTCGGCGACCGACCGCTCGCGGATCTCGCGCAGCACGTCGTCCTCGGGGGCGAGCAACCGCTCCACGTACGCGGCGATCCGCGGATCGACGGCGCCGAACCCCTTGTGCGCGGGGTCGCGGTGCGGGACGAGAGGCGGTCCCGCGTCCGAGGCGTTCGAGCCCGACGTCATGCGGACAGGGTGGCACGTCCCCCGCTCCGCTGCCAAGCGGCGGGCCCCTGCGCGAACCGTCCGGCGACCGGGCGAGCGGCGGGAGCGCCGGCCGCGGCTCGAGGCCCGAGGTCAGGGGGCGGGCGGCGCGACCACGGCGCGAAGCGCCGTCTCGAACTCGGCCTGCTTCAGACCGAACGGCCCGGGACCGCTGCGGTACGCGATCGTGCCGTCGCGATCGATGACGTAGAGCCGCGCCGGGGGCGCGACGTAGGCGCGGGCGACGGTGTCGTCGAGATCGTCGACCAGCGTCTCGAAGACGCCGAACCGCAGGCGCAGCGCGCACGCGTCCGCGACGAGACGACGGTCCTCGAACGACGTCGGCTCCTCCACGATGGGCTGGTCCACGTCGGGCATCGGGACGCGACCGTCGATCGCGTGGGCCTCGCGGACGTAGATGAACAGGAAGCGCGCGTCCCGGCCGTGCCGGTCGTACGCCGCGCGGATCCAGGCGGCCGAAGCGCGGAACGGCGGGCAGGTGTAGCTGCCGAAGATCAGCACGACGGGCGAGCCGCGCAGGTCGGACAACGAGCGCGTCCTCGTGCCGCCCCGCGACGTGAGCGTGAAGTCGGGCGCCCCGGCGCCCGA
>DATLLK010000420.1:0-3183 GCA_035537895.1 Planctomycetota bacterium | reverse complement strand
GACATGGACACGCTGATCGCGCTCGGGACGCTCTCCGCGTTCCTCTACAGCGCCGCGGAAGAGCGACGGCACGAACGCGGCCGCGGCGCTGTAGAGGAACGCGGAGAGCGTCCCGAGCGCGATCAGCGTGTCCATGTCGGGCGAGCGGCGCCGCACGGACGCCCACGCGTTCTTCAAGAACGGCCACCCGACGACGAACTGCACGAGCGCCGCGAGGACGAACAGCAGGCGGTCGTCGTGGAGAACGTGCGGCACCAGGTCGCTCACGCCCGGCAGCATGGGCAGCATCACGATCGCGGAGACGACGGCGCCCGCGAGGAAGCGAAGGCGCCACGTCCGCGCCTCCCGCTCGCGCTCGGCGCGCTCGGGGTCGTCCGTAAGCGCCGGGCCGCGCCGGCCCGCCGCGCGCAGCACCTCCCGCACCGCGAGGGCTGCTTCCTCGGACGCCAGGTGGACGACCTCGATCCCCGACGCCGAGGCGGCCACGTCGACGACCGCGGGCAGCGCTCGCAAGCGGTCGGCCAGGCCGTCGGAGGGCCCCGGGATCGTGAGGCGCGTCGTCCCGAGGTCGTAGCCCGCGGCCCGCAGCGCGCGAGCCAGTTCGCGCGCGGGGGCCTCGCCCTCGACGCCCGCGGTCGCCGTCGCGAAGTTGACCTCCGCCGCGGCGACGCCCGGCACGCCACGCAGCGCGCGCTCGACGTTGCTCGCGCAGCCCGCGCAGTGCATCCCCCGCACGGGGACCTCCCGGCGGCGCGCGGCGACAGACGGGGCAGGCGTCGAATCCACGCCCCGCAGCGTACTCGCCGTCCGGCCCGCGAAGCCTCCGCAGCCGTCGTGCGATGGGATCAGCGCTTCGGCCAGCCGAAGTCGGAGGCGAACTCGCCCTCCGTCAGGCGGCGCAGGTCGTCGAGCGTCCTCGCGGCGTCGAGCGCGGCCCGAGCTCTCTCGAGCTGTGCGGGATCCCGCACGAAACGGTTCTCACCCTCCACCCGCTGCATCTCGAGGCCGAAGCGCTCGGCGGTGGCCAGGTTCTTACGCCAGATCGCCTTCACGCGCTCGACCTCCGCCGGCTCGTCCTCCACGTGCGCCCATGCCGGCCCGCGAAGCTGCACGTCGCCCTGGGCGGCAACGCGCTTCGCAAGCGCGTCGAGCCTCGCCGACAGATCCTCCCGCAGCCGGCGCACCTCGGCCTCGAGCGCGGCGAGCCGTGCGTGGACCGAGGGGTCGACCACCGCCGTCCCACCGACCGCCGGCTTCGCCATGGGCTCGAGCGCGGGCACGGCCGCTGGCGTGGCCGTAGGGACGGGCAGCGTCTCGCCACCGGGAGGCGCCCTCTCGGGTTCGGGGTCGCGACGGTCGCCGCCAGAGTCCTCGAACACCTTCCTCGCGGCGAATCCGAGGAGCGCCGCGATGATCACCGCAAGGACGAACGTCACGCTGCGCATCGCGCGACCCCTCCGCGGACCTGCTGGATCCCGTAGTCCTGTTTCGTGTGTTGGATGGCCAGTGTAGCTCAGGACCCCTCGTAGAGGACCGCCGCCAGCTGACATCGCGCCGCCGCGGCCCCGCGTGGATTCGAGTTGCGGTAGTACGGGATGTAGATCGCGGCGTGGTAGAGGGCGTGACCGCGGCCACGCGCCCACGTCGCCTCGTCGAGGCGCATCCCGTCGCGCAAGGCCTCTCGGAACGCCGCGCGACTTTCTCCCGAGAACAAGCCCCACGCGATCATGAGGTCGCACGCGGGGTCGCCGACGCCGAGCCCCGCGAAGTCGATCACGGCAGCGAGCCGCCCGTCCCGCACGAGCAGGTTCCCCGGGAGGAGATCCCCGTGGGACCAGACCGGCGGTCGGCTCCATGGCTCGGCACGGAGCGCTTCCTCCCACACCGCCAGCGCGGCGTCGACGTCGATCTCGTCGGAGAGAGCCGCGAGCCCCCGCCGCGTCTCGGCGTCGCGAAGGGCGAGCGGCGCGCCGCGGAGGTCGTGCAGGACGGCGTCGGGCCCGCCCGTCGAGTCGATTCGATGGAGCGCCGCAACCCACGCGGCGAGGGACTCGGCGAGCGTGGCGAGATCCTCGACAGGCACGTGCGACACCGGCTCGCCCTCGATCCAACGATGCACCGACCAGCGGAAGGGATAGCCCGCGTCCGGCTCCCCCGTCGCGAGCTGCGCGGGAACGACGAGAGGCAGTCCCGGCGCGATCCGCGGGAGCCAGCGCCCCTCGACATCGATCGCCTGCTCGCCATAGCGGACGAGCGGCAGCCGCACCGCCGCCGCGCTCCCGAGACGGTAGATGGCATTCGTCGTGCCGTCGGACGCGACGCGCTCGATCGGGAGCCCGGCCCACTGGGGATGCTGCGACGCGATCAGCCGCTTGACGAGCGCGGCATCGACGTCGGGCTGGTCGGCGTGCAGGCGGCGTCCGGACAACGGGGCGGCTCCTCCCGGCGCGACGAACGGGGAACGGAGCGTATCCCCGAGTCACGCGCCCATCCTCGTGGGCGTCCGGGGACTGACCGCTCTATCCCTGGGCGACGGTGCGACCCTCGGAGGGTTTGGAATGGGCTCTCAGTCCCTCGGGCGGATCGTCACCCCGTCACCACTCGGGACGTAGTAGCCACCAGGCATCATGAGCAGGCGCTGCGTACGCTCCGAGTTGTCAAGATCACGGTACTTGACTCGGAGTACTTGTTCTCCCGCGCTCGCACGAACTCGGAACGCATCGAGATTCGAGCCTTTCTCCTTGAAGGGCTCCCAGGCCGCTTCGTTCTCGCGAGTGATCTCGATCGGACTCGGAAGCGTCACCATCTGAAGTGACCGCTCCACGACCCCGGGTGGAGCGATCACCTCTTTGTTCCCGCATCCGACCGAGATCGCGAGGAGGATCGCGATCGCAACGAACGGTAGGTGGAACTGCCGCATTCCATCCTCCGAAGTCAAGACTTCGCGACGGGTCTGCCGGTGTTCACTACTCGATCCCGTAGTCCTTCATCTTCTCCCACAGGTTCTTGCGGGAGATGCCGAGGACCTGGGCGGCCTGGGCGCGGTGGCCCTCGACGGACCGGAGCACGCGCCGGATGTGGCCGGCCTCGGCCTCGCGCACGACGTCCTTCAGCGCGCTCGTCGTGTCGCCCCCCGTCTCCTCGCCGGGCTTGCGACCGCGGCGGCGCATGGCGCTCTCGAGG
>DATLLK010000419.1:0-2295 GCA_035537895.1 Planctomycetota bacterium | reverse complement strand
CCGCACGACCTCGAACGTCATCGCCGGGTTCGTGGACCAGTACGGGTTGAACACGACTTCCGCATCGGTCCGCGACACGACGACCCCGCGGATCGCCGGCCCCTTCTTCGGCGCGAGGAGATCGCCCTGGGCCGGCCGTGCCATCCCGGCCACGAGGGCCAGCGTCGACAGGACCACGAGGCGCGTGCGCGACATGCGCGCGGATGCTACCGCGCGCCGGCGGGGCCGTGCCTCGCCCGGGGGTGGTCCACTCCGCCACGTCAGCGCGGGTTCAACGCCTCGGCGAGCCGCTTCGCCGCGGCCTCGATCTCGTCGAGCGGGCGCGCGTCGGCGACGGTCGCCTGGAAGAGACGGCCGCCGCGCAGGTGGGGGGGCGAGTCGGGGAAGCGCGGAACGACGTGGGCGTGGAAGTGCGGGACCTTGTCGCCCAGGACGAACGCGTACGCATGGTCCGCGCCGAGCGCCGTCCGCTGGGCGCGCTGCACCTGAATGAGGAGCGGCGCGAGCGCGGCCGCTTCCGCGTCGTCGAGGTCGTAGAGCCCTCGCAGGTGGCGGACCGTGGTGACGAGGACGTAGCCGCGCACGGGGCTCGGATCGGGGAACCCGTACACGACGAATCGCTCGTCGCGCCAGAGCACGCCGCCCGCCGGCCGTACGCGGCCCGCGACGATCTCGCAGACGGGGCAGGGCGGCTCGGGGGTCACCCGGCCCAGCATCGCATGCGGCTGGCCGCGTCGCGGCGCCCGACCTCGTGAACGACTGACCGCAGCCGAGGCGTCAGCGCGTCGTGGCGGGGGCGGGTTCGCGGTGACGTCCGACGGCCGCGAGCGTCTGGGCGACGGCGAGCGCGCCCGGGGTTCCTGCCGCCGTGTGCAGGGAAACGTCGTTCAGGGACAGGATGCCGACGAGCTTGCTGTCGCGGTCGACGACGGGCAGCCGCCGGATCTGGCGCTGCGCCATCTTCGCGAGCGCGTCCTGGACGTCGTCCGTCTCCTTGCAGGTCTCGACGCGCGCCGAAGTGAGCGAGGAGAGGCGCACTTCGTGAGGGCTCTTGCCCTGGGTGTGCGCCGCCATCAGCAGGTCGCGGTCCGTCACGATCCCGCGGAGACGGCCGCGTTCGACGATCGGGACCGAGCCGCAGTCGTGGTCCCACATGATGCGGGCCGCGTCCGAGGCCGTGGCGTCCGGGGCGCACGTCTTCACGTCGCGCGTCATCAACTCGGAGACTTTCATCGGGCCGCCCTCCGTTTCGTGAAACAGTGAGGACCGCCCCGAAGGCCGGACATCGATTCCCTCTCGGGTCCCGACGTTCGTCTGCGTTGCGGTCCTCACCCGCTTCGATGCCGCAGCGCGGCGCGGGATTCCGGCGCGTGGTCGATTCACCGCCGGGCCGACCGAGGCGCTCCCCGCTTCGAGTCGAACGCGCGCGACCCCTTGGCGGGCGCGCGAGCTTCGTACCGCCCTGCACGACGAGGGGCTCGAGGCGGTCGCCGGAACGACTTCAAACGGCGGCTTGCGAGGTGACGTCACCCGCCCGCGGCGGCCGCCGGCGACGATCAGGCGAGCAGCAGGTACAGCAGGACGAGGATTCCCGGGACGCCCAGCAGCCAGAGCAGGATCGCAAGCCCGACCTTGCCCTCTTCCCCGCGGCGCCGCAGGAAGTTGCGCACGCGGGCGGGCGCGGGGGCGCTCGCTTTGGGGAGCGTCGCTCCATCCGGTCCGATCGCGGGCGGCATGGGCGGCAGTGCGGCCTCGATCGCAAACTGCGGATCGGGGCGTGCGACCTCACGGGGGTCGGGGCGTCCGACACGGCTGCGGACGACATGGCGGCGGGAGGGCTGCAGACGATCCTGGTAGTCCATGGCCTCTTCGATGCCGTCGCGGGCGGTTCGGCCATGCCGGGAGGCTCACGCCACGCGGTTGCCAGTCCGAACGCCCCGGCACCGGGGGCGACTTCCCCCGGCAACTCCACACACCCTTCCGCGGTCTACCGGAGGAGCGCGGCGAGTTCCTTCGCCGCGCGCTCCCCGGACTCGACCGCGCCCTCGATGTAGCCCTGGTTCTCGCGGCTCGTGTGCTCGCCCGCAAAGGCCATCCGCGGCAGGGGTTGCGTCAGCGCCGCCCGGAGCGTCGGGTCGAACTCGGTCTCGAACGTGGCGTAGCCGCCGCCGACGTAGCGCTCGCGCTCCCACGTGACGCTCGCTCCGGCGCGCAGGTCGGCCCGCGCGTCCCAAGGCAGGTGGCCCGCGACCCACCGGGGCCGCGAGCGGGCCCTGCGTGCTGCGGGGGCGAGGT
>DATLLK010000418.1:0-3404 GCA_035537895.1 Planctomycetota bacterium | reverse complement strand
GGGCGGCACCGGGGCCATGGCGCGCTCGTCACGCGCCCGGCCCGGCCGGTGCCGCGTGGCGGGGAACCCGGCTCGCGCCGCGGGGAACCCAGCTCTCGCAGCGGGGAACGGCGCGGGCCGCGAGTCGTCCAGGACCGGCATCGCGATCGGGAGGCACAGCATGCCGTGCGACCGCGCCGTTCCCGGGTCCGAGCGACATTCCGCGCCTCCGGGCGCGGATTTTACGATGAAGGGGACCACGTGGGCTCCAGGTCGGTCGTTTGAACGGGGTGCGATCAGGGGCATCAGCGAGGGTGGATCGAGACGATCTCGGGCCCGGGGCCGACGGCGACGTCCGGGTCGTCCGCGACGGGTCCCGCGATCGACAGGACCTCCGCCGGTTCGTACCAGCCCTCGACCCACATCGTGTGCTGGCCGGTGCTGCTGAATCGGGCGTCCGACACGCCGTCGACGGGGTCCACGAGGTCGGACAGCTGGACCGTGCCGTCGCCGGCCACCCACAGATAGGACTGGAGCGCCGAGGTGTCGGTCTCCCACGCCTCGGCGAGGAGGCGCGTGCCGTCGGGGGACCACCGGTACGCGAACTGCGACACGTCCCCCGTCGCGGTCACCTCGGGGACGACGTCCGCGATCACGCCGGGCGCGGCGCGATCGACGCACAGCAGGCGCATGTGGGGGTCGTAGATGTCCGCGTCGCCCGCTCGGAACGCGACCCGTGCGCCGTCCGGCGACCACCGCCAGGTCTCGCCGACCTCCACCGTCGGACCCGGGGACGCGTACAGCGTCGTCACCGCGCCGCCGGTGCCCGCCGTGCGGATCCGCAGGACGTTCACGTCGAGCGTCGTGTCCATCCCGCTCCACGCGATCTCGTTCGTCCCGGGACGCCAGTGGAACTCCTCGGGGCGCTCGTCTGTCGCCGACTCGGGCGTCACGACCCCGCCCGCCGCAGGCACGGAGAAGAGCTTGCGCGTCGTGACGGTCGAGACGACGTAGGCGACCCGCGTCGAGTCGGGGGACCACTCCTGGGCTCCCGCCTCCTGCCCCACGTTGAGGCCGGTGCTCAGTTTCACGAGTCCCGCGCCGGTCGGCAGCACGGACCACACCTCGCGGTGGTCGAGCACGTCCTTGTCGGCGAGGAAGGCGAGGCGCGCCGAGGATGGCGCCCACGGGGACCGGTGCTGCTGCGGGAACACGCCCCCGCCCGCGACCATCGTCCCCGACACCTCGGTCACGGTGTCGAGGAGCAGGTCGGCCACCATCAGGCGGAGCGGGTCGTTCACGTGGTCCGCCTCGCACCAGCTGAAGTAGCGACTGTTCGGGGACCAGAACTGCATGAAGGGGTAGACGTAGTTCTCGTCGTCGGACAGCGCGACCGCCGCGCCGCCGGCGGCGGGCACGACGTGGATCGAGGGTTCGCCGTCGCCGTCGAGGTCGGCGTGGAGCGCGATCGAGGTCCCGTCGGGGGACCAGGACAGGATCGTGATCCCGGTCGGCGTGGCGGGCACCGGCGTCAGCGCGAGGGGCGCGTCCTCTGCGTCGGGGTCCACGACGAACAGCTGATCGTGGTCGACGTCCGCCTTGTCCTCGACGAACGCAAGCCGGGAGCGATCCGGGTTCCAGTGGGGGGCCTGGGTGCCCCAGCTCGCGCCGACCGCCCCGCTCACCCGCCGCACGAATCGGCCTTCCGCGTCGTACGCGTAGAGCCCGTCGTACGCGGGGTCGTCGATCGTGGCCCGCACCACCACCACGACGGGGCCGTGATCGCCTCCCGAGCCGGAACCCGCGCCCGTCCCGCAGGCCGAGAGGGACACCGCCAGGCCCATCCCGATCGCGATCACTGCACGCCGCATGGAAGCCTCCGGCGGAAGGACGCTTCCGGCGCGGAGAACTTGCTTCGTAGAGGACGTGGCATGGATCGACGGCCCGTCGCCCGGGCACCGCAGCCACCTGCGCGTCGAAACGGGGGGAGGCCCTGGACCCCGTCTGAGGGAGCGACCCGCGCGGGCGCCACTCGTTGGGACCCAGCTACCGGGGGGCCTCCGGGTGCAGATTCTGATACCAATACGTGCAACTTAAATATGTAGTTGCTAGTTTCATATTTAGGTGTATCTTTCTGCGGTGGCCAAGCCCAAAGCCCGTCCGGAGTCGGTGGATGCCCGAGTGGGGGACCTCCTCATCGAGGTGAAGCGCGGGGCGCGGGGGACGCGGGACATCCGGGACGGCATCTGGTGCCTCGCGGACGCCGTCTCGCGGACGCCGGCGCTGCGCGGCCTCCTGGTCCTCGATCGGCCGGCCATTGGCTCGGAGCGGCTCGCAGCGGAGCAGCAGGCGATCGAGACGATCCTGCGCCCGGAGGTGAGCCGTCGGATCCGGTGGGTCGTGATCGGGGAGGACGGACTCGAGTCGTTCCCGAAGGACCTTGGGCCGCGGGTCCGAAGTGTCGTGGCGCGCTGGATCGCTGGCGGGGACGTGAGACGCCGCACGCCCCCGTCCCGAGGCTTCGCGACGCTCGCGGTACTCCACGTACTCCTCGATCGGTGGCTGCGATCCGCGGGGCCCGTGCACAGCAACGAACTCATGGCGACGGTCGGCTGCAGCTACCCCACCGTCGCGGCCGCACTCGCGAAGTTGCGCGACGACATCGTCCGCCACCGGGATCGGCGGGTCGAACTGAGCCGTTGGCCTCGACTGGCCTGGCTTGGGTACGTGAGCGTGCAGGAACGAGCCCGAGCCACCGAGCGGTACGTGGACCGATCCGGCTCGCCGCGGTCGGCCGCGGAACTCCTCCGTCGTCTCGAGCGCCTGGGGCGTCCCGACATCGCCGTGGGCGGCGTGCCCGGGGCCCTCCACCACGCGCCTTCGCTCGATGTCGTCGGGACCGCGTCGCTGGCGCTCACGCTCCACGACCCGGAGGGAACGGCGACTACGGACTTCGTCGAGCGCCTCGATCCCGCGCTCGTGCGGACGGAGTCCGCGGAGGCCGCGCCGCTCGTCGTAGTCCATCGGCAGAGACTCCGTCGGTTCCTCGCCTCGGGCGGAGAGTCCGGTCCGCGGTGGGCGGATCCCGTGGACTGCCTCCTCGACCTCCACGAGGCGAGGCTGGAGGGACTCGCGAAGCAGTACCTTGACGAAGCCCTCCGCCTGCGAGGACGGACCGCGTGAACGACTACGTCCTGGTCTCGCCCCGAGGCGTTCTCGAGCGCGTCTCGCGCGCGCTCCCCGAGAAGGTCCGTGAGCACGTCATCGTGGTCGGATCCCTGGCCGCGGGTTTTCGCTTCTTCGGCGACCGCGGCGAGGTGGGCGTGCGGACGAAGGACGCGGACTGTCTCCTCTCGCCGCGTCTCGCGGCTCTCACCGCAGGGAAGGCGCTGGCCGGCGAGCTCCTCAAGGCCGGGTGGAGGTAC
>DATLLK010000417.1:0-2914 GCA_035537895.1 Planctomycetota bacterium | reverse complement strand
GCCGGGCTAACGTCTCGCCGTGCGGCTCGGGAGCATCGGCGTCTGGCTCGGCGCCTTCACCGTCGCGCGCGCGGCCGAGGCCCGTCCCGCCGCTCGCGAGATCGAGGAGCTCGGCTACGACACGCTGTGGTACCCCGAGGGGCTCGGCACACGTGAGTCGTTCACGAACGGCGCCGTCCTTCTCGGGGCGACCGAGCGCCTTCGCGTCGCGTCGGGGATCGCGAACATCTGGGCGCGCGACGCCGTCTCGGCCGCGAACGCGGCGCGCGTGCTCACCGACGCGTTCGACGACCGCTTCCTGCTCGGCCTCGGCGTGAGCCACCCCGTGCAGGTCGACCCGCGCGGACACCGGTACACACGACCGGTCGCGACCATGCGTGCGTACCTCGACGCCCTCGACGAGGACCCGTTCGTCAGCCCCGACGGCGCTGGGGTCGCGCGCCCGCCCGTGCCGCGCGTGATCGCCGCCCTCCGGCCCCCGATGCTCCTGCTGGCGGCGGAGAAGGCGCTCGGGGCGCACACGTTCCTCGTCCCGGTCGAGCACACGCGGCGTGCGCGTGAGCTGCTCGGCCCCGACGCGCTGCTCGTCGTCGAGCAGAAGGCCGTGCTGGCCGACGCCGCGTCGCTCGGCCGCGCACGGGCCCGGGCAGCCCTCGCGTGGTACCTCGACACCCCGAACTACCTCGACAACCTCCGGTGGCTCGGCTTCGCCGACGGCGACTTCGAGGACGGCGGCTCCGACGCGCTGGTCGACGCCCTCGTCGCGGCGGGCGACGAGGGCGCGATCCGCGCGCGCGTGCAGGCGCACCTCGACGCGGGCGCGACGCAGGTCGCGATCCACCCGCTCGAGGAGGGCGACCCGTTCGGTCGCGCGACGCTGCGGCGGCTTGCTGCGTCGCTGACGGGCTGACGCCCGCCCCTGCTCAGCGCAGCTCGGGCAGCGACTCGAGGCGCGCGGTGAGCCACTTGCGCTGGAGCTGCTCGACCGTCCCGTCCGCAAGCAGGGCGCCCAGCGCGGCGTCGACGCGTCCCGTGATCGGGCTGCCCTTCCGGAGGGCGATGCCGTACGACTCGCCGGTGCGGAGGACACCGGCGAACGCCCCGTCGCGCGCCGGGGGCGCGCCCACTCCAAGACCCCGGGGCGAGGGCTCGCGACCCCACTCCTCGTCGGGGTCGCGAGCACTCGTCGGGCGGGCTACGCCCGGCTCGGCGTCCGGGCGCGGACCGCGAGCATCGCTCCGCCGAGTGCCGCGACGGCAGCGACGGCGGCTCCGGCGCCGAGGAACGCATCGGGCCAGTCGAAGCCGTCACGGGAGACGACGACGATCCGCGGCGCCGAGGGGAGCGAAACCACCTGCGTCGTGCGCGTGATCCCGAGGGCAGGATCGTTCCGTCGGGCCTTCTCCTGGCGGACGAGCCGCTCGATCGCGGTGGGCTGGGCCGGGCCGTCGGCGGCGCCCCCCGAGACCGCGGACCAGCCCGCGGCGGGCACCGCGAACGCGAGGACACCGAGAACCAGGATCGTTGCGAGAGCCTTCATCGTGCCGACCTCCTTTTCGCCGTCGCGCCCCGCGCCGGCGGTCGATGCGTCGACGATGCGCGGGGCCGTCCACGGCGCGGCCAGCGACGGCCACCGGCCGTCCACCGGTCGGCCGGATCGGCCTAGGAATGCGGCTTCGGCCGGTGTAGCCTGCGCGCGATCGTCGTGTACGGCATCCGTTCACGTGCGGCGCGATCGCGGCCCGTCGTCATCGGGGCTGCCGCACTTGGCGCGTGCGCGGCCCTCTCTGTCTCGTCGGCCGCGCACCCCGGAGCGGGGAGTGCGCAAGAGGGCGGGATCGTCCGCGTCGTGCTCCGGGGGGAGGACGTCGACTCACTGGATCCGGCGATCGCGTACGGCGTCGGCGCCTGGTCGCTGATCGACGCGACGTGCGCGCCGCTCCTGCGCCCCGCGGGGGCCGCCGGGTCGGCGACCGACCCGGCGCTCGTGCCCGAGGTGGCCGCGGCGCAGCCTCGCGTCTCCGCGGGCGGGACGGTGTACACGTTCACGGTGCGCCCCGGCTTCCGCTTCAGCGACGGGACGCCCGTGCGGGCGAGCGCGTTCGCCCGGGCGATCCACCGGACGCTCGCGCCGGGCGTTCCGTCGCCGTGGCGCACCTACACGGGCGACATCGTCGGCGCAGGTGACGTAATCGCGGGACGGGCGCGAACCGCACGAGGCGTCGTCGCGCACGGGACCACGCTCGTCGTCCGGCTGAAGCGACCGATCCCGGAGTTCCCGTATCGCACGACCGCCCTCTGTGCGGTGCCTCCGGACCTGCCGGCCGACCGGGAGGGGATCGGCGCGTTCCCGGCAGCCGGGCCGTACTACGTCGCCGAGTACCGGCCGGGCGACACGGCCGTGCTGAGGCGCAACCCGTTCTATGGCGGGCGGCGCCCACAGCACGTCGACGGCTTCACTGCCGACCTGCGCGCAACGTCACCCGACGAGGTGCTCGACCGTGTCGAGCGGGGTGAGTCGGACTGGGGCTTTGCGCTGCCCGAGGAGTACTTCGACCCCGGGCGGCGGCTTGCTGCCCGCTACGGCGTCAACCGCGCGCGGTTCTTCGTCACGCCCGGCACGACGACGTTCGGGTTCGTCCTCAACACGGCTCGTCCCCTCTTCCGCGACAACCCACAGCTGCGGCAGGCGGTCAACTTCGCCGTCGACCGGGCGGCCATCCGGCGCGCGAGCGGCAGCGAGCTCCAGAGCGCGTTGACCGACCAGTACCTCCCGCCCGGGTTCCCCGGCTTCCGGGACGCGCACGTCTACCCGTTGACGAAGCCGGATCTCACGCGGGCGCGGAGGCTCGCGCGAGGCAACACGCGGAGCGGCAAGGCGGTCCTCTTCACCGTCGACTCTCCGCCGCGCCTC
>DATLLK010000416.1:0-3695 GCA_035537895.1 Planctomycetota bacterium | reverse complement strand
TCGCCGCGGAGCGCGGCCATCGTGGGCGTGTGGAGGATCCACTGGCGCCCGCCGCGCCGCTTCGCCTCGTACATCGCTCGGTCGGCGCGGCGCAGGAGGGCGTCCGCCTCGTCCTCCTCGCGCGCGAGCGCGACGCCGACGCTCGCCCCGACCGTCACGTCGTGGCCGCGGATCGTGATGGGCTCCGCGAAGGCGCGGACGATCCGCGAGGAGACGGCCACCGCGTCGGCCTCGGCCACGCACTCCGAGAGCAGCACGGCGAACTCGTCGCCGCCGACGCGCGCCGCGCTGTCGCCCTCCCGCACGCACGCCGCGAGGCGCGAGGCGACCTCCCGCAGCACGTCGTCGCCGACGGCGTGCCCGAAGCGGTCGTTCACGGTCTTGAACTCGTCGAGGTCGACGAAGAGCACGGCCACGTCGAGGAGCCCGCGGCGGCGCGCGCGCAGCGCCTGCCCGATGCGGTCCCGGAGCAGCTCGCGCCGCGGCATGTCCGTCAGCTCGTCGTAGAACGCCATGCGGAAGAGGTGCTCGCGCTCGGCGTGGTACTCGCTCACGTCCGTCGCCCGCACGACGATGCCCGCGACCGTGGGGTCGTCGAGCAGGTTGCTGAACCGGCACTCGACGACCCGGGTCTCCCCGTCGGCCCGCGCGACGCGCGTGCGCACCGCGTGGGTCGCGGGCTTGCGGGAGATCGCGTCCCGCAGGGCGGAGAGCAGGGGCGCCCGCTCGTCGACCGCGACGGCGGAGAGGAACGGGTGCCCGAGGAGCAGGTCCTCGTCGACGCCGAAGAGGGGCGCGGCCGCGGGGCTCGCGTAGCGGACCGTCCCCTTCGTCTCCAGCACGAGGACGGCGTCGGAGGAGGTCTGCACGAGGGAGCGGAAGAGCGCGGTGCTCTGCTTGGCGGACCGCTCGGCCAGGTCGCGCAGGCTCTCGCGCGCGGCGAGCGTCTGCCGCGCGATCACGGCGCCGGTCAGCAGCACCGTGCCGATGCTCACGGGCACCAGCGCGGCCGGCTCGAGGCGGGCCACGGCGGCGGACAGGAGCAGGGCCCAGGCGAGGCCGACGGTGGCGAGCAGCACGCGCCGCGACCGGGCGTCGCTCGGGGCGGCCATCGCGTGCGACGGCGGCGCGACGATGGGCCCCATCTGCGCCTGCACCGCGGCGGCCACGAGCAGGAGGTACGACACCGCGCGCAGCGCGTCGGGCACGCCGGCGCTGCGGTAGACGCCGTACGCCTCGAAGCCCGCCCACAGGGTGCTCGCGGCCGTGTTGAGCAGGACGCCGGCGGCGAGCAGGTCCATCGCGAGCGCGGGGGCGCCGACGGGGCGCCGCAGGAGGATGCGCGCGAGCCCGACGAGCGTGACGAAGTCGCCGAGCGGGTAGGCGAGGGGCAGGAGGTCGGCCGGACCCGTGTAGCGCTCGACGTTGGGCAGCACGAGGAAGCGCACGAGGAGGAGCCCGCCGCCGAGCACCACCGTGACCACGTCGAGGAGGTGCAGCCGCGCGTCGGCCGGCCCGCGGACGGCGATCGGGAACGAGAAGAGGGCCGCGCACGCGAGCGGGAAGTAGGCGAGGTGGGGCAGGTTCGCCCACGACGTCGACGGATCGGCGCGGTGGACGGTCTCGACCCAGGCCCACGCGAGGTCGCCGAGGAACGTGGCGGCGAAGGCGGCGGCGAGCAGGCGCATGGCCCGGCGCACGGGCGGCGCGAGCTCGGACCGCGAGCCGGCGCGCCACGCCAGCACCGCGATCGACAGGCTCAGGGGGAGGACGAACCAGCCGCTCCAGACGCGCGACGTGTCGGTCTTCGAGGCGAGGAGCAGCCAGGCGACGTACAGGGCGCCGTAGACCAGCAGACCCCGCGCGCCGGAGCCTCCGCGCCAAACGGCGCGGCCCGGCGCTGCCACGAGGGCGGCGACCTTGAAACCCGCGTCCGTGGAGGGCGCCTGTACCGACATCCCGACGCTGCTTCCCACCTCCGTCGGCCGACCGACGTCGAGGACGCGCCCCTCCCCTGCGCTACCTCGACGATCGGGGGCTGAACCGGCACCCCACGGAAGCCTCATCGACCATCCCTCCCTGCCGCTTGAAGGGGCGCGCCCGCCGTAACGTGGGCCTCCCCGGACACCGGGACCTCCGCCCCCCGGAGGGCGGTGGCCGGCCCCGGCCCGGCGCGCTGCACGTCGGGCGACGGCGTCATCCCTCCACCAGGGGAGAACGCGCCGAAGCCTCCTCGGAACGGATCCTCCGTTGCGCGCGGTTCATCCTCACGATGGCGACGGGCAGGAGCGCCGCCCAGGGGATCCATACGAGGAACCGGTATGGCGTCGGGAGCCACAGGAGCAGCGCGATCATGGGGATCGTGGCGATCCACGACCAGGCGCTCGCCCGGACGACGTACGCCCGCTCGCGAGGGCCCGCCGTGTTGCGAACCGCCATGGCGGTGCCGACGACCGCCCCGAGCACGCCGAGCGCGCTGCCGACGACCGCGCCGAGCAGACCTTCGTTCATGACGCGTTCCCCGTGACCGAGGGCAGTCTAGCCCCGCACGGAACGGTCGTGCGCCGCCCCCGGTCGGATCCTCGCGCGCGCCCGCGCCGGTCGCGCGCCTACTCGAACACGCGGCCCAGTGTCTCGGGATCCGTGCCGTCCTTCGCGACGCGAAGGTCCTCGTAGACGACGGCGCTCGCCACCGCGAGGAGACCCGTGGTGACCAGGATGGTGTGGCCGAGGAGCAGCCACGGGCCCGCCGGGCCATCGGGGAGCAGCTCGTAGAGGCCGGTCTGCACGAGAAAGTGCAGCATGAGCAGGGCGAAGAACACGACGAACACGCGCCACCGGTTCCCCTTCGTCAGGCGGTGGCTGCGCCACACCGCCGACATGCCCCCGCGGCCCTCGATCGTCGCGACCGGCATCACCACGGCCGTCTGAACGAGGGCCAGCACGGGGAGGACGAGCAGGAGCGGGGTGAAGAGCAGGAGCCACGTCGCCTGTTCCGCGTCCTTGAGATCGAGAGCCATCGACTGCGCCACGAACCCCATCGCGAGCAGCCCGGGAAGCATCGAGAGGAAGGTCATTCCGACGAGGAGCACGGCGACCCAGACGAGCGCGGGCAGGCGCTTCAGCGCCACGAGGAAGGAGCCGGGGAACGACGCCCGGTCCCCCTGAAGGCTGCGCACGACACCCGCCGACAGGAACGCCGAGGCGAAGAGCACGGCGATCAGGCCCGCCCAGAAGGCCCAGGCGGCCACGACGATGTCCTCGGACCGCATCCAGGCGGCGTAGACGAGGGGACTGTAGAGGACGGCCGTCGCGCCGGCGCAGGCCCCGAAGTGGCGCGCCCAGAGGCGAATCGTGCGCTCGAGGATCGCTCCGACCTGCAGCGTGGGCGCGGGCCTCGCAGTGTCCGCCTTCGCCGTCGCCTTCGCCATCCCGTCCTCGCCTCCGATCGAGGCGCACAGGGTACCGGCGTCCGCACGCGCGCGGCGTATCCGGTATCCTCTCCCGCCACACGGGAGGACCTCGATGGCCTTGACGGACGAGCTGGAGCGCCTGCGCAAGCTGCACCTCGAGGGGACGCTGAGCGACGCGGAGTACGCCAAGGCGAAGGCCTCGCTGCTCGACGCGCCGGGCCCGGCGCCCGCACGGCTCGCCGGCGGCGGCGATGCGCTCACGGGACGCGACGAGCGTCAGTG
>DATLLK010000415.1:0-3019 GCA_035537895.1 Planctomycetota bacterium | reverse complement strand
CTTCGTGCCCGACGCGTACGACCCCGTGCTCACGTGGCCCCTCCTCGTGGGCCTGCACGGCGGCGGTCCCGACGGGAAGGACCGGGACGAGGTCGTCGGGAGCGGCCCCTCGGCGATGAACTTCTACCGCGACCTCGCGGCGCAGCACGGCGTGATCGTGGTGTGCCCGACGGCGCAGGCGGCGGGATGGGGACTGTCGGTCAACGAGTTCCTCGTCCGGGCCGTCATCGCCGAGGTGCGCCTGCTCTACAACGTCGACGTCGACCGCATCCACCTGACGGGCCACTCGATGGGCGGCTACGGCACCTGGAGCCTGGGCCCGCGGATGGCCGACCTGTTCGCGACGATCTCCCCGATGGCGGGCGCGGGCGACGGCAACGTCAAGAAGCTCGTCGAGACGAAGACGCCGATCTTCATCTACCACTCGGCCGACGACTTCATCGACGTGACGCCCGATCGCCGGGCGGCGAAGAGCCTCCGCGAGGACCCGGCCGAGCCCGACTTCCGCTACACGGAGCTCGACCGCGAGGGCCACGGGTGCCCGGACTCCGTGCGCCAGGAGCTCTTCGAGTTCCTGCTGCCCCGGCGCAACTTCGACCCCGCGTACAAGGGCGCCTGGCCCCGCTCCTCGTTCGCCGACAAGGTGACGCCCGACGAGAGGACTTGGCTCGGCGACCCGGAAGCCGAGTGGTTGGGGCGCACGACCTCGGACGACGACCTCGTGGACATGCTGCGGCGCTCGGGCGGGCGGGCCCGATGGGCGGCCGAGACGCTGGCCGCGCGCAAGCCCGCGGGCGCAGCCGACGCCGTCGTGAAGGTCGTGAAGGACGAAAAGGTCCCGACGCACGGTCGGGCCGAGGCCGCGCGCCTGCTCGGGCTGCTGGGCGACGCGTCGGCGGCGGCGGTGCTGCGACGGGTCGTCGCGGCGCCGGCCGAGCGGGAGACGAGCGTGCTCGCGGGCGCGGCCGCGCAGGCCCTCGCCGCGCTGAAGGACGAGGGCGGGGTCGAGGCGCTCGGGAAGGCGACGACGGCGTGGGTGGCCTACTTCGACCGCAAGCGCAGCGGCGAGACGATGCGCTTCTCGGACTGGGAGCGCAGCCTCTCGACGCTCGCGCGCATCGTCGGCGCGTGGGCCGACCTCGGCGGGAAGGGCGCTCCCGAGGCGCTCGACGCCTCCGTCGTCGCGCGCATCTTCGCCGCGCCGCCTCGGATCGAGACGTCGGACCGGGTTCCACAGGACCCGAGCCGCGCGCGCACGGAGCTCGCGGCGGCCGCGGGCCGCGCCTACCAGGCCGCCGGCGCGCCGGGCCCGCGATGGGAGTCCCTGCTCGGCGCGCTGACGACCGACGCGAACGCCAAGGCGGCTGCCGCCGCCGAACGGAAGTAGGCATGACGGCACGTCCTCCGCCGAACCCGCCGCCCGGCGTGCACCCCGTGCGGGCCGTTGGCGCGTTGTGCGGCGAGCGCGTCGACCTCGTGCCGCTCGACGTGACCCATCGCGCGGAGTTCACCGCCCGGGCGGTCGCGAGCCGGCAGCTCCACGCGCCGTGGGCGTCGGCTCCGGAGACGGCGGAGACGTTCGACCAGCTGCTCGCGCGGCAGACGGCGTCGTTCGAGAGCCACGTCGTCCGGCTCGCGACGGACAAGAGCCTCGTCGGCGCGTTCCACCTGAGCCAGATCTTCCTCGGCAACTTCTGCAGCGCCTACCTCGGCTACTACGCGCTCGCGCCCTTCGAGGGTCGCGGCCTGATGACCGAGGGCATGCACCTCGTGCTCCACCACGCATTCCTCCGCGTCGGCCTCCACCGCCTCGAGGCGAACATCCAGCCGGGGAACACCCGGTCGCTCGCGCTCGCGAAGCGGTGCGGCTTCGAGCGGGAGGGGTTCTCGCCCGGCTACCTCCGGATCGGGGGAGCGTGGCGCGACCACGAGCGCTGGGCGATCCGGCGCGAGGCCTGGACCCCCGATCCGGCCGTGCTGGCCCAGCTCGACGGGTCGGCCCCGTCGTAGGGTCAGATCCTCTCGATCGTGTCCACGCGGCGGGGATCGTCGGCGTCGCCCGTGTTGACGGTCGAGGCGGGCTCGAACAGGAGGACGCGCGCCTCGGGCTCGGCGACGGGCAGGTGCTCGACCCCGCGCGGGACGACGAACAGCTCGCCGGGGCCGAGCACGACGTCCCGATCGCGCAGGCGGAGGCGAAGGCGCCCTTCGATCACGTGGAAGAGCTCGTCCTCGTGCTCATGCGCGTGCCAGACGAACTCGCCGCGAAGGACCGCGACCCGGACGTGCTGGCCGTTCAGCTCCGCGACGAGGCGCGGGGTCCACGGCCGGTCGATCCGCGAGAAGGCGGCGGCGAGGTTCACCTTGTCCATGGGCAAGCCCTCCGCGCGCAGCCTACTCCGGCCGCACGGGGACGGGAGGCCCGGGCTCCGGCCCGTGCGCACGGGCCGCCGAACGGCGACGGCACGGCTCGAGGGAGCCGTGCCGCGGTGCTCGCGGTCAGCGCGCGGCGAGCGCGCTCGCCCGAGGAAACAGGACGTTGTTCTCGAGGTGGACGTGCCGGTGCGTGTCCTCCTCGAGTTCGAGGAAGCCCGCCAGCATGCGGCGGTAGAGGTTGCAGGCGTCCGCGGGAACCTCGAAGCCGCGGGTCAGCCGACGCAGGTCGTGCAGGGCGGCCCCCGCCTCGTCGTGCTCCGCCTTCATCTGCTCGAGCCCGCGCAGAGCCGCGTCGCGGGCCGAGGCGTCGCCCCCCGCGAACGCCCGGACCGCCGGGAAGGCGGTCTTCTCCTCGTGCTCGAGGTGAGGCGGGAGGGCGGCGGCGAGTCGCGCGTAGACCGCCGCGATCTCCTCCATCTCGGGATGCGCGGCGACGTGGACCTCACGCACCTTCGCGACGATCTCCGACAGGCGCGGCAGCTCCTCGCGCAGGTAGACGTGATGCGTCGCCTCGATGTGGTCGATCAGGTCGGGCAGGGGAGCGTCGACCCAGGACCGTTCGGGACCGCTCGCCTGCGCGAGG
>DATLLK010000414.1:0-5685 GCA_035537895.1 Planctomycetota bacterium | reverse complement strand
GGCGCGGGTCTCGGGGCCGCCGCGGGCGGCACGGCCGGCTACTACATCGGGAAGCACCTGAAGTGCGACCGGGAGCGTCAGGAAGAGTTGGACGCGACGAAGGGCGGCACTGGCTGCGGGTGCCCGCGCCAGCCGGTCGGGCCCGTCGCGTCGGTGGATTCGGTGCCGCCCCCTCCGCGCAGCGCGCCGCCGCCTCCCGTCGCCCGCTCGACGAACCCGGCGGAGGCGGCCCGCATCGAGTACGAGATGGGACGCAGCGCCACGTCGGCCGATCGGGCGCTTCGCCACTACGAGGAGGCGATCCGCCTCGACCCGTCGCGACCCGAACCGCACAACGCGCGCGGGATGATCCTCGCGTGGCAGGGCCGGACCGAGGAGGCGAAGCGCGCATATGCGCAGGCGCTCGCGCTCGACCCCGGGTACCGCCCGGCGATCGACAACCTGCAGGGCCTCGCGGCGCGCTGACCCGGCGGCGGGACGCCCGCCGGGCTCTGCCTGAAACGCGCTTCGGCTGCGGGCGTGCTCGGCCCACCTCCGGGGTCCTCGGCCTGCGCTTGCCCGACTCGCATCGGCCTCGTCGGGCACGCCACGACGCAGACTTCAGACACAGGCTATGCAGGGACTCCGAGCACGATCTTGCCCAACGTGTGACCCGAGGCGATCGCCTCGTGGGCGGCGCGGAACTCGCTCCACGGCAGCGATCGCGTGCGGGTCGTGCGCAGCACGCCCTGGTCGACGAGCGCCGCGACGCGCGCGAGGATCGCGCCGTGCCGCTCGGGCTCGATGCCCGTGCGGGGGCGCGCGAACATCAGCTCGAACACGAGCGTCCCGCGCTTCGCAAAGAGCCCCGACAGGTCGCCCTTGACGCCGGGCAGCAGCGTGCAGATCTTCCCGAAGGGGAGGAGGCACGGCACGACCTCGTCCGCGTCGAGGGGCTCGGCGCCGGAGAACACGTAGTCGACGCCCTTGAGGCCCAGCGCCTCGAGCTGGGCGAGCAGCGGCTTCCCGTGGTCGATGACGTGGTCGGCGCCGAGCGCACGACAGGCCTGCGCCGACTCGGGCCGCGACGCGGTGGCGATCGTCGACAGCCCTGCCACGCGGCGCGCGATCTGGATCGCCGCGGAGCCCGTCCCGCCGGCGCCGCCCACGATCAGCACCGAGCGGTCGGTGCCGGCGCCTTCCTCGATCCCCATCCCCTCGAAGAGGCCTTCCCACGCGGTGATCGCGGTGAGCGGCAGCGCGGCGGCGTCCGCGTGCGAGAGGGACGACGGCTTCCTCGCAACGAGCCGCGCGTCGACCGCGACGTGCTCCGCGTACGCGCCGGGGCGCGTGATGTCGCCCGCGAACCACACCTCGTCGCCGGGCGCGAACCCCGTCACCTCGGCGCCCACGACCTCGACGACGCCCGAGACGTCCCAGCCGACGATCGTCGGACCGCTCGCCCCGGTCGGCCCCGGGCGCGTGCCCGCGCGCACCTTCGCGTCGATCGGGTTCACCCCGACCGCGTGGACGCGCACGAGGAGGTCGCGCGCCTTCGGGGCGGGCACCGGCACGTCGAACACGCGCAGGACCTCGGGACCGCCGTGCTCCACGAACCCGACCGCGCGCATCGTCGCCATCCCGAGACCCTCCGTGGCGCCTCGGTGTACCCGGACCGGGAGGGGAGGCGGCGAACCCCCGGCCGCCGCGGCGGGGGCATCTGCCTCGGAGGCTCCTAGTCCGTCGTTTCTGAAGTCATGCGGCAGGCCGAGCCGACCGGCGTCTCCCCCTCCGCTACGCTGCGTCGCACTCCGAGAGCCCCCCGCGGCGCGCTGGATGGGGTGCGGAGCGCCGATGACGACGACGACGCGTACTTTCCTGGTACGCGAGGAGGAGGAAGCGGCCGCGAGCGCCCCCAGCCAGCGCGCCGCTAGCGGACCTCGACCTCGACGGGCTCGACGAGGGCTCCGTCCTCCCCGTCCTCCTGCATCTCCTGCATCAGTTCCATCAGGCGGCGCTGGGCCGCCTGGCGCGTGTCGTCGTCCTTGGCGCCGGCCATCTCCATCGAGACCGTCTGGATGTCCTTCTGGATGTCCGCCAGCGGGCGCTTGCCCGCACGCGCCTCGAGCCGGACGTCGAGCGGGGCGCCGCCGGGCACCGCCGCGAGCTTCGCCTTCTGGTGGCCGTCCGCGCGCACGACGACGGTCACCGAACCCGGGGGCAGTGCCGTGAGCGTGAACCGCCCCTCGGGGTCCGTCACCGCGCGGGCGTGCTCCACGTAGGCCTCGTCGCCCTCGAGGCCGGCGAGGTCGCCCTCGACGGTGACCGCCGCACCGGCGAGCGGCCGGCCGTCGGAGCCGTGGACCCGGCCCGCGAGATCGGACGCGGAACGCAGGAACACCTCGACCTCGAGCGGCTCCGTGCCGACCTTCGCCTTGCGACGCGAGGGCGCGGATCCCTCCGCGCGCGCGACGAGCGTGAGCGTGCCCGGCGCCAGCCCCGCGACCTCGAAGCGGCCCTCCGCGTCGGCGCGCACCGTGCGGGAGGCGCGCCCGGTCGACATCGTCACCCGCACCATCTCCGCCACGTCCCCGGGGCCGGCCTCGGGGTCGAGCCGCGACTCGACCCGCGCCCCGGCCGCCGGCCGGCCGCCCGGCAGGCGCACGACGCCGCGGGCAACCACGCCGCGCGAGAGCCGGATCGCGGGCACCTCGACCTCCTCGCCCTCGCGGACCTTGACGGGCGCGCTCTGACCGGGCACGAAGCCTTCGGCCGTGACGGCGACGCGCAGCGCGTTCATGGCGGCCATGCGGCGCATCATCTCGCCCCCGTCATCGCCCGCCACCGCGACGTGCGGCGCGTCCGCGTCGCCGTCGCCGGACGGCACGCCCGTCAGGACGTAGACGCCCTGCGCGTCCGTGACCGAGCCCGCGTTGCCCAGCATCGCCTCGAGGTCGAAGCCGGAACCCGTCCCGGTGTGTCGCACGCGGGCGCCGACCACGGGCTTGCTCGCCTCGTCGAGCACGCGCCCGCGCAGCGTGGCCGCCCGCTGCAGCTTGACGTCCTGCCGCGCCTCGCCCGCGGCCACGACGTCCGGCGTCAGGTTGATCGTCTCGGTCGAGGGCACCCAGCCCGGCGCGCGGTACGCGACCATGGCGGGTGCCTGGAACGTCATCCCGCTCAGCCCCTGGAGGACGTAGTTGCCGTCGGCGTCGGTTCGCCCCGGCGTGCCGCCCCCGCCTCCCATGAAGGAGATGGCCTTCACCTCGACGCCGGCGATCGGGGCGCCGGTCCCGTCCGTCACCCGTCCGACGAGCCGCACGCCCGACTTCAGGCGCACGGTCGCGCGCGCCGTCTCGCCCGCCTTGATCTCCTTCGGCACGTCCGCGTCGTCGCCGCTCAGCGGCGACCCCATGGCCCGCATCGCCTGCTCCTGCCGGGGGACCGTCATCACGCCGGCGTAGGAGGGGTGCTGCACGACCAGCATCTCGACGTGGCCCGGCCCCGTCGCGAAGGCGACCACGCCGCGGTCGTCGGTCACGCCGTAGAGGATCCCGCCGCCGGACTCCTTCGCCTCGATCGACTTCCCCTCGCTGACCATCGCGACGGCCTGCGCGCCCGCGACCGGGCGCCCCGTGGCCGCGTCCAGCGCGGTCACCTCGAGCACGGCGCCGCGCGCGAGCACGATGCGGACGGCCGTGTCGCCGGCGGCGAACTCCCGCGACATGGTCGTCGGGAACCCCGCGACCTCGACGACGGCGCGCAGCGCCTTCGCGCCCTCGGCCACCCGCGTCGCGAAGGCGCCCTTCGCGTCCGTCGCGACGAACACGCGGCGGGTGAAGAAGTCGAGGGCGTTGCGCTCCCCGGCCTCCGCGTCCTCCCCCTGCGACAGGATCGCGAGGGTCGCGCCGGAGACGGGGGCTCCCGCGGCGTCGACGACGATCCCGGCCACGACGGCGCCGGGATCGAGGCGGATCGTCAACGGTCCCGCGGCGGGCCCCTCCGCGGTCATCGTCGCGTCCTCGAACCCGGTACGGTGCTTCGAGGTCGTGGCCCGCACGACCACCGCGCCCGGCGGCAGGTCGGGGAGCGTGAACCGCCCGTCCGAGTCCGACGTCGCCTTGGCGAGCGGGGTGGGCTCGCGCCCCAGCGTGACGAACATCTCCACCATGTTGCCGAAGAACTCGAACAGGTTCTCGGGGGCGCGGAACGCCCGGACGTCGGCGCCGGCCACGGCCGCGCCCTTCTCGTCCACCACCCGCCCGGTGAGCGAGGCGCGTGCGCCGACGAGGATCTTCCCGAGATCCTTGCGGCGACCGGCGCGGACCTCGACGTCCTCGACCGTGACGGGCGGCTGGCCCTTCGCCTCCACGCGCACGGCGTAGCCCTCGCCGGCGGGGACGGAGGGGACGACGACGACGCCCTCCTCGTCCGACGCGGCGTCGAGCGCGACGACCTCGCCGCCGTGTCCGGTGCCCGTGACGCGGACGGCGGCGCCGGAGATCGGCGCCTCCTTCGCGTCCTCGATCCGCGCGTAAAGCGACCCGATCCCGCGGCGCTCGGGGCGGCGCGTGCCGAGCACGGCCGGACGATCGCGTTCCGTTCCCTCGACGGCGCCCGAGGCCTCGGGGCCCGCGGCCTCGTTCGGCGCGTCCGCGCCCGCTCCGTCGCCGTCGGTGCCTCGACCCGTCCCGAAGATTCCCTCGGTGCCGCCGAGCAGCCACACGACCGCGGCGAGCACCGCGACGACGACGAGCACCAACCCCAGTTTGCGCGCCATGGCGTGCCCTCCGCAGACGACCATCCTCGCCCGTTCCCCGGGTCCTGCGCTCCCGATTCCCGGCCTCCGGGGCCGGGACCGGACGTGTCCCGGCCATCGGGCCGGGATGGAACGCCCCCGTGCGCGTTACAAGCGCCGTGCCGCGGAGCCCCCCCCGCCGCCGATGCAGCCGAACCGGGTTTCGGGAAACGACTTGCATCGGACTCTCGGGGCGTTGCCTGCGCTCCGTTCCGCGCGCCGACCCACGTTTCGTTGAACGTTTCGTTCGACGGGCGCGAGGGACGTCGGCGGCGAGCCCGCGCCGCGCCGTCGCGTCAGTCGCCCGGGGCCGGGGGCGACCGGCGGAGCACGATGCGGAGTCGGTCTTCGCCGCCGCGAAGGTCGAGTCGCTCGGTCTGGAACCCGTTGCGCCGGGCGAGGAACTCGTAGCGTCCGGACCGGAATCCCGACATGCGGAAGCGCCCCGACGCGTCGGTGTTGGCCGCGCGCGAGACGGCGACCGGGGCCGCCCCGCCGTCCTCGGTTCCCTCGAGCGTCACGCGCGCGCCCGAGACCGCGCGACCGGCGTCGTCGATGACGACGCCCGCGACGACCTGGCCCGGGTCGAGCACGAGGTCGAGCGGGAGGTCCCTCGCCTCGCCGCCGACGACGAGGTCGCGCGGCTCGGTCGGCACGTACTCGCGCCGCAGCGACGCGGTCACGCGCCACGCGCCCGGCAGGAGGCTCGCGACCTGGTAGCGCCCTTCCACGTCGGCCGTGGCCTCGCGCCGCCCTCGGCCCGCGGGCTCCCCCACCGGATCCGCGACGACGCGCGCCCCGGCCACGCCGTCGCGCGTGTGGAGGTCCGTCACGCGCCCGTGGAGGCGCGCCGTCGGGCCGACGACGAGGCGCAGCGGCGGCGGCGGCCCGTCGGCCAGGCGGAACGC
>DATLLK010000413.1:0-4423 GCA_035537895.1 Planctomycetota bacterium | reverse complement strand
CGCGCCCTCCATCAACGCGCCCACGTCCGCGCCCGTGTGCACGGTCCGCCCGCGGTTTCGCCGGTAGCCGAAGGGCTGGAGCACGCGACCCGCCGGCGCCTTCTCCTCGCCGAAGTCGCGCAGGGGAGCCGTCCATCGCGTGGCGAGGGGCAGCTCGTCCACGGACCCGCCCCGAATGCGCGCCACCGGGTTCGCCTCGAAGCCGGGGACGACCTCGCGGGCCGTCGACATGCGGCGAAGGTACGGCGTCAGGACGAGCCCATCCTCCCGGGTCACGCGAACCTCGTCGGCCACGCGCTCGACGCGCAGGCTTCCCTCGATCCGCCGGGCGAGCGCCTCGAGGCACGTCCGCACGAGGGGGTCGGTCTCGCGGTCGAGCCGCGCGAGCACGTCCTGCCGCGCCCGTGCCGGCCGGTGCGCGTCGCTCGCGCCCCACAGCCGCACGCACGAGATCGCCGCCTTCTCCCGCAGCCGCGGCTCCGCGTGCCCGAGGAGGTCCCACGCGCGGGGGAGCGCCGCGCCGTCCTCCAGGCGCTCGATCGCGAGGAGGGCGCGGTGCGCGACGCGCCAGTCGGCGTGGTCGAGGAGCGCCCGGAAGAGGGGCCGCAGCTCCGGGTTGCGGAAGCGCTTCACCGCCTCGATCGCGGGCACGGCGTCGCCCGCCACGAACGCGGCGACGAGGCCCGGACGCCGCTCGGGCCCCGCCGCCACGATCGCGGCGAGGTCGGGCGCGATCCACTCGACCAGCTCGGCGTCCGCCCCGCGTTCGAGGTCCGCGCCCCACTCGGCCCCGGCCGGTCGCACCGAGAGCGCGAACGCCGTGGCGACGAGCAGCAGGGCGAGGCCCCCGCGAAGCCGTCGAGCAGGGATCCGGCGCGCCACGGGAAGGCCTCCGCTCCGGCGTACCGCCGGCCTTCCGGGGGGAACGCGCCGGCCCCGGCCCGGTTCGCTCGAGTCCGGCCCGCGGGACGGCTTGCCGGGGCATCGCACCTCGGCGATGCTCCCGGCCTGCGGCGCCCACGGAGGAGCCTCGTCTCACCCGGACCATGACCGCCTACTGGATCGTCGAGCGCACCGTCCACCCGCGGTTCCCGTACCGGATCCGCATCGAGCAGGAGGGGCGGCCCCTGCTGGCGGTCCGCGCGCAGGACCTCTGGCCGGGCCCGGGTGCCCAGATCTTCTGTCTGCGCGAGTCGACGTTCGACCCGGCAGAGTCGCTCGAGGCGGTCGAGCGGGTGCCGGTCGCCGCGCTGTCACGGCTGGGCCGCAAGCTCAGCGTCACGCTCGACCGTCCGACGCGCAAGCGCTGCGACTTCCTGAAGATCGACAAGCTGTCCGCGGACGGGACGCGCACGCGCGAGCACATCTACTTCCGCACCGAGTCGGGGATGCGCGCGCACCGATCGAGCAACCGGGTGGAGCTGATCCCCCGCACCGCGATCGACGTCGTCGTGGACGCCGCCGAGCGCTTCGCCTGGACCTTCCCCGGCGCCCGTGTCACGCGGCGCCGGCTCCCCGTCGGGGACTACGCGCTCTCGATCGACGCCCGGCTCGTCGCGATCGTCGAGCGCAAGTCGCTGACGAACCTCCTCGCGAACGTCCACGAGATCAAGGCGCTCCACCAGCAGATGGCGGAGCTCGGGGGCTACGCGCACGCCGCGGTGGTCGTGGAGGCCCAGTACGGCGACCTCGCCAAACCCGGCAAGATCGGCCGGTGGCCGCCGTCGCACCTCCTGCGCGTCGTGGGGGAGCTCGCGGCGCTGCACCCGAAGGTGCCGCTCGTCTTCGCGGGGAACCGCAAGCTCGGCAATGCCTGGACGCAGCGCTGCTTCGCGGCCGTCGCGGCGGCCGCGGGCCAGAACGTCCCCGACCTCGTCCGGGAGCCGCTCCTTCGGTTCGACGCGGTCGCGCTCGACGGAGGCGCCGAGACGCGCATCCGCGTCGCGCTGCTGCAGGACCTGCCCGACGGCTTCACCTTGGCGGACCTGCGCGTTGCCTGCCCCGACGTGCCCGACGCCCGCCTGCGCGCCGTGATGGGACGCGTGCGGACGGAGGGCCGGCTTCGACGCGAGGGTGCGGGCCGCGGCGTACGCTGGTACCGCGTCCCGGCGCCCGCGTGAGGGCTCCACGACGCCCGCGAGTCAGCGCTTGCCCGTCGTGAAGGTCCAGTGGTACGTCGCGCCGCCGTAGTAGCCCGACGTGTGCACGTGGTAGAGCGTCCCCGCGTCGAGCGGCGCCTTCGGGATGAAGCAGGACGTGCGGGGGGGGTGGAACGCGGGCTGCGCGTGACGTGACGGCGTGAGCAGGTGGCCTTCGATCACGGCGCCCGTCAGCCCGCCGCGCCGCAGCACGATCCCGACGTCGATCGGCTCGCCGTCGTCGGGGTAGACCTGCACGGTGATCGGGTAGCCCCACGCGGTCTGGCTCTCGCCCGGCACCGGGTGGGGGAGCTCCCCCGACGCGAACCGGCGCGGGACGCCCGTCCCGTCGGGCGGCGGCCACACGACCGTGCCCGAGACCGGCCGCGTCACCATGGACTGCACGTCCAGCACGGCGACGCTCTTCTCGCGCGCGACGCCCAGGCGGACGAGCCCGGGATCGAGGAGCGGGACGCGGTGATAGAAGGTCGCCATCCATCCGTCGACGGCCTCGGACACCGAGCCGACGCCCATGTAGATCACCGAGGCGCCGCCGGCGCGCGCGCCCTCCGGCGAGAACGACGGGCGCTCCGACCGCTCTTCGTGCATGTCCGGCCACTTCCCCGCCACGTCCGGGTTCGCCAGCAGGTAGCGCGCGTGGGCGCGGCAGCCCGCGCAGAGGTCGGGGTCCATCCGCAGCGGGAGGTACGCCGGGTCCTCCCAGCCGCCGAGGCGCGCCGTCCTTCGGTGCTCGTCGAGGCGCGCGATCCATCCCGCGCCCGACGCCTCGGGGTCGTCGCCCAGGCGCTCGACGCGCTCCGCCAGCCCCGCGTCCATGTCGGCGAGCAGCCAGTCGCGCCAGCGGGCTTCGATCGCCGCGACGGGCGCGCCCAGGGCCTCGGCGAACCCCGCCTCGAGATCCTCGGGGGCCCACCCGGCCTCGCGCGCCGTGTCCCAGAACCGTCCCGTCTCGACCAGGTGCTCCGCAAGGCTCGTCGACTTCAGCAGGTCCTCGCCGCCGATCCTCGCGGGATCGCCGACGAAGGACTGCCGCCACGGCGGGTCCGTGCCCCGGCGCGCACGCTCGCGCAGCCACGCGCGCGTGCCGAGCAGGCCGGCCGCGGCCTCGCGTTCGATGCGCAGGCGCCGTCCCGCGCCCGGATCGTCACTCGTGCGCGACGCCTCCGTCGTGATCTCGCGCAGCGACGCGAGGCGCGTGAGGGGCAGTCCCGCGACCAACAGGCTCGCCCAGTTCACGTGCCCGACGGCGAGGCAGGCGGTCGGTTTGACGCCCGTCTCGTCCATCACGTGGCGCCGCCACAGGTGCCAGATGAGCGTCCGCGCCGCCGTCGCGCCCGTCTCGGGGCGCATCCCGATGACGCCCGCGCTGGCCCACGACGTGAGGCTCCTCGCGAAGTCCCGCTCGTGCTGCGAGATCCCGCCGGCCGCGACGCGCTCCTCCACCCAGGCCTCGTACTGCGCGACCTTCGAGAAGAGGAGGAGCGTCAGCGGGGCACGCTCCGTCGGCGCTTTCAGCGTCCCCGAGTGGGTCCACCACGAGAAGGCGTTGACCTGCGTCGCCGTGCGCACGGCGCGCGCCATCTCCTCCGTCGTGAGCCACGCGCTCTCGACGACCACGTCGGGCCCGGAGACGCGGCGCGCCTTCTTCACCTGGCGGAGGAGGTCGGGGTGATCGGCCTCGCCGACTGCGACCGGGACCTCGAGCGTGCGCGCGCGGGCCGCCGCCTCGAGGATCGCGCGGCGTCGGGCGGCGACGCCCTCGTCGCCGGAGGGCATCCACCGTCCCTCGACGAGAACGTGGCCGAGGATCTTGTGCGCCTTCTCGTTGCCTCCCGAGAGCCGCAGGGACTGCTCCGCGATCGTGCGGCGTAAAGGCCCCTCGGGCGCGGCGGCGGCCGCGTCGGCGAGCGCCGCCGCGGCACGCCGGATCGCCGACACGTCGGGGCGGCCCTTGGGCCGAGCGTCGCCGGCGCCCCGCTTCGCGAGCGCCTTGCGGGCCCGTTCTCCCGCCTCGCGGGGGACGCCGAGTAGGTCGAGCACGTCGAGCGCCTCGGCGGCCTCGTCGATGAAGCCGCGCTGGGCGAGGTCGGCCGCGAGCCCCGCGACGGCTTCGACGGCGGGCCCGGGGAGCGGCGCCTCGGCGACCGCCGTCGTGCCGAGGACGAGCGCGAGCAGGCCCACGACGATCCCCTGTCCCGCGGCTCCGCGTCGGCCCGCCCCTGCGCGCATCGACTCTCCCCGGCGTCCCGCGCGGGACGGCGGGG
>DATLLK010000412.1:0-4803 GCA_035537895.1 Planctomycetota bacterium | reverse complement strand
CCTCGGACATGCCGCCGTCCGCCATCCCGGCCTCGGGCTCCTGGCCGGCCTCCTTCGCCTTCGCCACGGCTTCGGGCACGCGCTTCTTCGCCTGCTCGAGGCTCTTCACGACGTCGGCGAGCGGGAGGGCGAACGTGCGCGCCTCGGCGTCTTCCTCCTCGGCCCCGGAGCTCGACTCCTGCTCGGCCGCCACGCCGACCGGGCGACCGGAGGCGTCGAACAGCGGCATCCCCTGGTCGATCCCGTCGCCGGAC
Organism: Planctomycetota bacterium; assembly: GCA_035537895.1. Taxonomy (GTDB): domain Bacteria; phylum Planctomycetota; class PLA2; order PLA2; family JAEUHO01; genus DATLLK01. The sequence goes on along the minus strand of DATLLK010000412.1, from coordinate 4,549 downwards.
AGCGCCCAGAGGAGGCGCGGCTTCTCGACGCGCCCGCTCACGTAGTGGCGCTTCAGGCCCGGGGCGTAGTCGAACCCGCGCGAGTCCCGCCAGACGGACTGGAGGTCCTGCCCGACCTTCAGCTCCGTGCCCTTCGCGAGGTCGATGGCCGCGACCGGCTTCTCGAGCCCGATCACCTGCAAGAAGGCGACGTGGAGCAGGCGGTCGCGCGCGACGAGGACGGACGGCCACTCCTTCGGGTCCGTGCCGAAGAGGACCTTCAGGTCCTGCGGACGGTAGTTGTCGTCCCCCATCCACCCGTCGGCGAGGAGCACGATGCCCGAGGGGTCGACGACCGTGCCCCGCGCCTCGCGCGGCACCTCGTTGTCGCCGAACCGCAGGACGAGCTTCACGGAGACGATCGCGGGCGCCTTCTGCTCGATCATGGCCTCGGGCGAGAGGTCCTCGGCGAGGGCTCCCGGGGCCGCGGCCGAAAGCGCCGCGAGGGCGAGCGTGAGGGCGAGCGAACGGGATCGGCGGGACATGCGGGGGCTCCGGGAAGGGCGCGGCATTGTAGGCGCCGGGCGGCGCCCTCCGACCTACTTGGAGACGTCCGGGGGCCGCGGCGTGGAGGGCGCGGGCGGGCGCGCGTCCCCGCCGGGCGCGTCCTTCACGGGCTCCTTCGGCGCGTCCTTCGCGGGACCCTCGGCCTTCTTCAGCGCCTCGGGCACGCGCTTCCTCGCCTGCTCGAGGCTCTTCAGGACGGCGTCGAGCGGCAGGGCAAAGGCCTCGCTGCTCGTGCCCCCGTCCTCGCCGGCGCCCTCGGCGCTCGCCTGCTCGGCGAGGAGGGCCACCGGGCGTCCCTTCAGGTCGAACACGGGCAGGCCCACCTCGCCGAAGTCGCCCGCGAAGTCCCACATGCGACGGGGGCTCGTGATCCGCGAGGTGAAGTAGATGCGACGGACCGCGGGGGCGTAGTCGAAGCCCCGCCCGAGGCGGGTCACGCCGAAGAGCGGCTCCCCGAGCCGCGGCGGCTCCGCGCGGTCGGCGACCCCCTTCGCGAGGTCCACGTGCGCGAGCGAGCGCTCACCGACCCCGAGGACCTGGATCCAGGCGAGGCCGAGGATCGTGTCCTTGGCGACGAGGACGGCGGGCCACTCCGTCGGGTCGTCCTCGAAGAGGACGTGCACGGCCTTGATCCGCACGCGGCCCTCGGAGTCCGTCGACAGGCCCACGAGGACGAGGCCGCCCGGGTCGACGACGACCCCGTGGCTCCACCAGGAGTCCTCCTCCTCGCCGCCCGCCCAGGTGTAGATGACCTTGATCGAGACGATCGCCGGCGCGATCGCCGCCGAGAGGGCGTCGAGGTCCTCGCCCGCCGCGGGAGCGGGCGAGGGCGCGTCGGCGGCCCGCGACGGAAGCGCGGAGAGGAGCGCCGCGCCCGCCAGCGCGAGCGCGACGACCCGCCCCGCGCGCGTCACTTGGGGGCCCCCGGGCCCTTCGGGACCTCCGGAGCGTTCGGGGCCTCCGGCGCCTTCGGAGCGTCGGGCGCCTTGGGCGCGTCGCTCGGCGGGGCGTCCGCCATGCCGGCCTCCGCCTCCTTCGCCGCCGCCTCCTTCGCCTTCGCGACGGCCTCGGGGACGCGCTTCTTCGCCTGCTCGAGGACGCGCTGCACGTTCTCGAGCGTCAGGAGGAAGATCCCCTCGCCGCCGCCCATGGGCCCGCCTTCGTCCACGCCGGCGCTGCCGGACTGGATGGCGAGGACGCCCACGATCCGGCCCTGCGCGTCGTAGGCGGGCAGTCCCGGGCGGCCGCCGCCCGAGACCGACCACATCGGGCGAGGCTTCTCGATGCGGCCGGTCACCTGCAGACGGTCGACGGTCGGCGCGCAGTCGAAGCCGCGACCGTGGCGCCCGACGACGGCGAGCGTCTGGCCGACCTTGGGCTCGACGCCCTTCACGAGGTCGATCGTCGGGGGCGTCTTGCCCTCGAGGTCGAGGATCTGCACGAACGCGAGACCGAGGTTGCTGTCGCGCGCGACGAGGACCGCGTCGTGCTCCTTGCTCTCGGAGCCGAACAGGACCTTCAGGTCCGTCGGGGACGCCGTGACGCCGTGGCCGCCGCCGCCGCCCGGGCGACGGGCCATCATCCGCCGGAACATGCCGGCGTTCCCCTCGAGCGCGTCGTTCGAGATCATCACGAGGCCCGAGGCGTCCGCGACGACCCCGCGGATCTCGCCGTTCTCCTCGTTCTCCTGCGTCTGCCCGCCGAAGTCGAGGCGCATCTTCAGCACGAACTTCACGGACACGACGGCCTGGGCCTTCTGCTCGAGGAGGGCGGCCCAGTCGGGCGCGTCCTCCGCGAGCGCCGTGCGCGGCGCGAGGAGCGGGAGCGCGGCGAGCGCCGCGACCGCGAGGACGAGGACGGGACGTCGCATCACTTGGTCTCCTTCCACTGGGGCTGCACGAACACGTAGTGCGTGCGGTAGCCGCGGCGCACGAAGATGGACACGGTCTCGGGCTTCTGCTCCTTCAGCTTCTTCGTCCGCGCCTCGAAGGCGGGGACGTCGTCCACGGGCTCCTCCTGGATCTTCAGGATGAGGTCGCCGCCCTGCAGGCCGGCGAGGCTCGCCCAGCCGCCGCGCGTCACGTCGGTCACGACGACGCCCTTCTGGTCGAGGGGCCAGCGGTTCTCGACGCGGTCGAAGAACACGATCGCGCGGACCTTCAGCTCGAGGTCGTCGTCCTTGGCCGTCTTGGCCTCGGCGACCGTGTTGGGCGTCTCCTCGAGGACGACGGCGACCGTCGTCGGCTTGGCGTCGCGCACGATCTGGAACTCCGCCTTCTCGCCGACGCCCATGTTCTCGATGCGGCGCTTCAAGACCTCGGCGTCCTGGATGCGCGAGGCCTTCAGGTCCTGCCCGTTCAGCGCGGTGAGGACGTCGCCGATCTTCAGCTCCGCCTTGGCGGCCTCGGTCCCGGGGTAGACCTGCGTGATCCGGAACCCGCGGAGGTCCTTGGCGCCGAGCGCCGCCGCCACGTCGGGCGTCACGACCTGCGTCGCCACGCCGAGCCACGCCTTGGGGAGCTCCGCTCCCAGCGACTCGGGCGGCTTCTTGCTCGTGTCGAGCACCGTGACGAGGTCGTCGTTGTTGCGGCGCATCCGGACGCGGATCCCCGCCTTCTTGCCGAGCCCGTCCGCGATCGCCTTGAAGGAGGCGAGGTCGGTGATGGGCTTCCCGTCGAGCTCGAGGATGACGTCGCCGCCCGAGAGCCCGGGCTTCGCGTCGTCGGCCGGGAAGCCGGGCCGCACGCCGGTCACGAGGACGCCGTGCTGGTTGGGCCAGCGGCGCAGGAGCGCCATCGGGCCCGTGATCTCGCGGACCGAGAGGCCGAGCGAGCGCAGCTCGTGCTCGTCGCCGAGGAAGCGCTCCATGCGCGCGACCTCGACGACCGCCTCCTTCGACTCGCCGGCGCGCAGGTAGCGGACGCGGGCCTTCGAGCCGGACGGGAAGTCGGCCAGGCGCTTGTAGAGCGTGGGGACGTCCTCGAAGTGGAGCGCCGTCAGCGGCCGCTCGTCGACCGAGAGGATCAGGTCGCCGGGCTGGATCCCCGCCTTCTCGACCGGGCCGCCGGGCTGGACGGCGGAGACGAGCGCGCCGTCGCGGCGGCCCATCTTCTCCACCGGGTAGAGCGTGATCCCGAACCACCCGCGGCGCACCTCGCCGTGCGTCAGCGCCTGGTTGAGCACGTGGCGGGCGAGGTTGCTCGGGATCGCGAAGCCGACGCCCGCGCCGCCGAGCTCGTTGATGCCGATCACCTCGCCGCGGAGGTTGACGAGCGGGCCGCCGGAGTTGCCGGGCAGGATCAGCGCGTCGTGCTGGATCCAGCGCGTGAAGAGGCCGGTCAGCTGCCCCTCGCCGAGGTCCATGTCGTCCATGTCCGAGCCCGTGAACGAGGTGAAGACGCGGCTCGGGTTGCCCACGATGCCGAGCGTCATGGACGAGGACAGGGTCAGCGGGTTGCCCATCGCGAGCACCTGCTCGCCGACCGCGAGCTGGTCGGAGTCGCCGATGCGGGCGTACGGGATGATGATGTTCTTGTCCTTGCGCAGCTCGAGCTTCAAGCGCAGCACGGAGAGGTCCGTCAGCGGGTCGTGGGCGACCACCTCGGCCTCGATCGCCTCCTGGCTCGGCAGGACGCACACGAGGTGCGCCGACTCGCCGGCGACGTGGTAGTTGGTCAGCACGTGACCCGCGGGGCTGACGATGACGCCGGAGCCCGCGGAGGGGAACCGCTCGACGCGCCCCCCCGAGAACGACTTGCTCACGACCCGGATGTTCACGAGGGCCGGGTAGACCTGGTCGCGCGCGAACGCGACGCGGTCGTCGGCCTTGACGGGGGACGACTCCTCCGCGCGGGCGGTGAGGGCGAGCGGGGACGCGAGCAGGGCCACCAGGAGGAAGGCACGGAGGACGCGCGGCATCGGGGGACATCTCCGGGGTCGGTGAAGCGGACAGGGCGACTCTACCTCCGCTCGCCGGCCCGGCCATGACGCGCGTCCTCCGTGC
>DATLLK010000411.1:0-2232 GCA_035537895.1 Planctomycetota bacterium | reverse complement strand
ACTTGTGTTGCACGACGTCGCACGGAGCGTGGACGACGCCGACTCCCGCGCGAACCAATGGGAATGGACGCCGCCCGGTTCGTTCCCGGCGGTAGACTCGCGCACACGCGGGAACGAACCGGGCGGCGTCCATTCCCATTGGTTCGCGCGGGAGTCGGCGTCGTCCACGCTCCGTGCGACGTCGTGCAACACAAGTGTTGCGCGGTGGCGCGCCGAGGCGGCGCGAGGGACCCCGCGGCGGTCGTCTCCGATCCGCCCGGCGCCACTCGTGTCCGCGCTCGGCGCTCGCCGGCCGTGCGACGACGCCGCTCGCGGACCCCCGGAAGCGCGCGTGCCCCGCGGTGGTGCGGCACCCGGCGCACCCGGTCCGCGCCGCGGCACGGATCCCCGTAGGCTGTGCCGGGAGAGGAGTCCTCGAGCGCGATGAGCCGACTCGCCAGCGACTGCTACCTCGCCTTCTGCGGCGGGGGCACGGAGCGGGAGACGGCGTTCCTCGAGCGCCTGGCGAAGCGCCACGCCGCACACGGAACGCTGGAGGTCCTCGACGTCGGGTGCGGGCCGGGGCGCATGCTGCCCGCCTGGGCGCGGCTCGGGTGGACGGCGGCGGGCATGGAACCCGATCCCGACTACCACCCCGCCGCGCAGGAGGTGGCGCGATCGCTGGGACTCCCCGACGTGCGTGCGGCGGGCTTCGCCGGGATCGACGACTCGCGCGCATTCGACCTGATCGCCGCGATCAACGACCCGTTCTCCCACCTGCTCACGCCGGACGAGCGCTCGGGCGCGCTCGCGCGCGTGATGCGCGCCCTTCGGCCGGGCGGGACCTTCGTGATGGACGTGCCGAACTTCCTGTGGATCCTCTCGAACTACCGCGAGCCCGCGATCCGGACCGCGCGAGTGGCGGGCGCCGACGTGACGCTCACGCGCCGGCACGACATCGACGTGGACGCAGCCGTGTTCACGACGACCGACGAGTACCGCGTGCGGAGCGCGGACCGGGAGATCGTCCTCGCGAAGGTGAGCCCGTACGCGATGACGTCCCTCCCGGAGCTGCGCGAGGCGGTGCGAGGGGCGGGCCTGACCGACGTCGAGACGTACCCGGGCTACGAGGCCACGGAGCCGGGCCCGGTCCGCGGGGGACGGATCGTCCTCACGGCCCGCCGTCCGTGACGGGCGGCGGACCGCGGCCGTCAGGGCCGCTTGCTCCGTTCAGCGCCGCCCGGCCTCGCGCCCAGCGACATGACGCCTCGCGCCCAGCGACGTGACGCCTCGCGCCCAGCGACCTGACGCCTCGCGCGCAGCGGCGCCACGCCCCGCGCGAAGCGGAATGACGCCGCGCGGCGCGCTCAGCGACGGGACGCGAGCAGGTTGCGCAAGGCGGCCTCGGGCCGCAGCCAGGCCGTGCTCACGATGCGGCCGACGAAGGTCCCGTCCACGTAGACGAGCCCCGTCGGCAGGCGGTCGATCCGCCCCGAGCTGATCTCGGCGTCCTGATAGAAGCGCGGGACGTTGGGCGCGGCGTAGTAGTCGAAGCGCAGCTTCGGCCCGCCCTCGGCGGCGAGGGCCTCGTCGAGCCGCAGGATGCGGCCCATCAGCATGTTGCACGTGGAGCACCACGAGCCGAAGTAGACGAAGACCCGGACCTCGCCCTTCGTCTTGCGGAGCTCGGCGACGAGGGCCGCGTCGAGGTCGTACTTCTTCGCGTCCCGGTCGTACTCGGGCTGGGCGAGGCGGAGCTCGCTGCCGACGATCCAGCCTCCGAGCGGCGGCCGCGGCTTCAGCTTGCCGGTGAGACCCGGCACCTGGATCAGCATCTCGGTACCGCTCAGGCGCCAGGTGCCGAGCGGCGTCGGCTTGGCGTCGGCGGCGAGGTCGCAGCCGCCGTCGGGCCGGCACACGATCATGTCGTTCGAGACGCGCTCGACCTCCGAGGTCCCCGTGCGGACCAGCAGGGGATCGCCGAGCGGCGTGCCGCGAACGAGGTAGGCGGCCGCCCGCTGGCTGAAGTACACGGCGGCCGGCTTCTCGGTCGCGGGGTCGAACACGTACTTCCCCGTCGGCATGAATTCGCGCAGGACGGGGTGGATGTCGCGTGCTTCGGCCAGGGCCGACGGCACGGCGAGGAAGAGAGCGATGGCGGCCAACCCGGCGGCGAGGGCGCCGATCCGGGTCGGCCGCGTCGGGTGCTGGTTCGAGCATCGGCGCATGGCGGATTCCCGGGAGGAGGACGCC
>DATLLK010000410.1:0-2541 GCA_035537895.1 Planctomycetota bacterium | reverse complement strand
GCCCCTCGCTCCGTCCACCGTCGCGGGTCGTCGCGGGCCTCCGACGCTGACTTGGGCAGCGGCGAGGGCGTCTCCGATCGCTGGCGGAGCCCGACCCCGCCGGTCCCGCAGCAACCGGAACCCATTGGTCCGCCGCCACCTACGACGATCCAGCGCGCCCACGTCTGCGTCCCCGAGGCTCGCTAGGATTCCGCCGCCCATGGACGACGGGATGCTGTTCGAAACGGAAGCCGAAGACGAGCCCGCGGCGCCCGCGCGGGAGCTGGATGATCGGCAGCGGATCCATCGGGTGCTCTCGCTTCTGGACCGTCGCCGGTTCCGCGAGGCGATCGAGGTGCTCGGCCCGCTGACGGGCCCGCGCGCGAAGGAGGGGTTGTTCTGGGCCATGCGCTGCATCGGGCAGGCGGGCCTCGGAGATCTGCAGGAAGCCGAGTCCGATCTCGCGGAGGCGCGCCTGCGCGGCGATCGCGGCCGGTGGGTGGCGGACCGGCTGATCGGGCATGCCTCGCAGGCGGTCACCCGCCTTCGCGCGGACCTGGCCCTTCGCGCGAGGCCCGTCGCGCGACCGGCGCGCCGAGCCCCTGCGCCGCCACCGCCGACCGCGCGCGTCCCCGCCCGACCGGAACCCGCAACGCCCGCGCCGGAAGCGGAGGTCCGTCTCTGCGTCACGATGAGCGCCGCCGGAGCGGACGACGTCGAGCCCGGGCTCTCCGCCGCGCAGGCGCTCGACGACTTCCGCCTGCGTCGCGAGGCCCACGACGTCGAACGTCTGCGGCGGTTCGACACGCTGCTCGCGCTGGCGGCGGCCCGGGGCGTGGACCACTACGACTACCAGCTGCGCACGGTGCGCCGGGTCCTGCGGGACTTCCGCGGCCGCGCGCTGCTCGCCGACGAGGTGGGCCTCGGCAAGACGATCGAGGCCTGCCTCTGCCTCGTGGAGTACTTCCCGCGCGGGCTCGTGAAGCGGGCCCTCGTGCTGGTCCCGCCGGGTCTCGTGGGTCAGTGGCACGACGAGATCGCGGGCAAGCTCGGCCGCGAGGCCGTCGTCGTCGACTCGGCGGCGGCGCGCGAGGCCGGGGCGTGGGAGCGCGACGGCGTGGTGCTTGCGAGCACGGCGCTCGCGCGGGCGGAGCCGCACGCCTCCCGGCTCCAGGCGGCCCGCTTCGACATGGTCGTCGTCGACGAGGCGCACCGACTCAAGAACCGCACGACGAAGCTCTGGAACCTCGTGGACAGGTTGAAGAGCCGGTTCCTCCTGCTCCTCTCGGCGACGCCGGTCGAGAACGACGTCTTCGAGATCTACAACGTCCTCTCCCTCCTGCGTCCCGGTCTCTTCCCGACGCCCGCGGAGTTCCGCAAGGCCTTCGTGGAACCGGGGCGCCGCACGCCGAAGGACCCCGCCCGCCTGCGCCAGCTGCTCCGTGAGGTGATGGTCCGCAACACCCGGGCGGTCGCCGAGGCCCGCCTGCCCCCTCGTTTCGCGGCGACGCTTCGCGCCGCGCCGACGCCCGAGGAGGCCGCGTTCTACGCGGACCTCGTCGCCGCCGTCCGTGCAGGCGTCGCCGGGGGAACCCTGTCGCGCTTCGCCGCGGGCGAGGTGCTGCGCGCGGCCGGCTCGAGGCCCGCCGCCTGCGCGGGGCTCGTCGCACGCCACCTCGGGGACGAACTGGCGGCCCGCGCGCGGTCGCTGTCGACGAGCGGGAAGGACGCCGTCCTCGCGGACCTCCTCGCGCGGCGGCGCGACGACAAGGCCATCCTCTTCACGACGCACCGCGACACGCTCGAGCACCTGCGGTCGCTCGCCGAGCGTGCGGGGCGACGCGCGGTCGTCTTCCACGGCTCGCTGACCCCTCGCGAGAAGTCGGAGGCGGTCGCGCGCTTCGCCGCGGAGGCCGACCTGCTCGTCGCCAGCGAGTCGGGCGGCGAGGGGTTCAACCTCCACGTCGCGCGGACGGTCATCAACTACGACCTGCCCTGGAACCCGATGCGGATCGAGCAGCGCATCGGTCGCGTGCACCGGATCGGGCAGGCCCGCGACGTCTTCGTCTTCAACCTCGTCGCCGAGGGCACGGTCGAGGAGGAGATCCTGCGCGTCCTCGACGAGAAGGTCGCGATGTTCGAGCTCGTCGTCGGCGAGGTCGAGGCGATCCTCGGCCGTCTCGGCGACGACGAACGGGAGTTCCGCGACCTCGTGCTCGACGCCTACGCGGATGCGCACGACGCGGCCGACGTCCGCGCGCGCTTCGACGCGCTCGCCGCCCGCATGTCCGAGGCCAAGTCCGAGCACGTGCGCGTTCGCGCGCTCGAGGAGCGGACCTTCGGGAGGGACCTCGAGGCGTGAGCGACCCGACGGCCCTCGATCGAGCCCTCGCCTTCGTGGGGGGCGCCCTCGCGCGCGAGGGCGCCGACCTCGAGGCCGCGGGCGCGGGCGCGATCTTCGCGCTGCTTCCCGGCGACGTCGCGACCGCGCTCTCCCTGCCGCCGGCCGTCACGCTCCGCTTCGCGGGCGATCCCGCGGAGGGGGACACCGCCTGCCCGCTC
>DATLLK010000409.1:0-4002 GCA_035537895.1 Planctomycetota bacterium | reverse complement strand
GGGGAGTTCGTCTGCGTCGTCGGCCCGAGCGGGTGCGGGAAGTCGACGCTGCTCCACCTGATCGCGGGCCTCGACACACCGGACGAGGGGCAGATCCTCGCCGACGGACAGCCCGTCACGGGACCGGGCCGGGACCGCATGGTCCTGTTCCAGGAGTCCGCGCTCTTCCCGTGGCGCGACGTGATCGGCAACGTGCGAGTCGGGCTGGAGCTGAAGCCGAACCTCAACCGGACCGCGCGACGCGACGTCGCCCGCTTCTACCTGCAGATGGTGGGCCTCTCCGACTTCGCCAAGTCGCACGTCCACCAGCTGTCGGGTGGCATGAAGCAGCGCGTGGCGCTGGCCCGCGCGCTCGCGCCCAACCCGCGTGTGCTCCTGATGGACGAGTCCTTCGGCGCGCTCGACGCGATGACGCGCGAGCACCTCTACATCGACCTCCAGCGGATCTGGTCCGAGCGTCGCAAGACGATCGTCTTCGTCACGCACGACGTCCGCGAGGCGGTGTGCCTCGCGGACCGCGTGGTCCTCCTCTCCCCGCGCCCCGGCCGCGTGCGCCAGACGTTCACGATCGACCTACCGCGTCCGCGCGACCCCCACGGCATCGAGCTCGCCCGCGTCGCGGCCGAGATCATGCGCGAGCTGCTCGAGGTCCCCACCATCGACGCCGGAGACCGCCCGTGAGACGAGTCATCGTCGGGACGCTGTTCTTCGCGGGGCTCGCGGCGATCTGGCAGGTGCTGTCGGGCACCGACGCCGTCAGCCGGACGCTCCTCCCGCCGCCCTCCGACATCCTCCACTACCTCGCGACCAGCGTGGCCGACGGCAGCCTCGGCGCCGCGGTGCTGGTCACCGCGCGTCGACTCGCGATCGGGTACGCGGTCGGCGTCGTCGTCGGGCTGCCGATCGGGCTCCTGACCGCGCGGTTCCGCGGCTGCGCCGACACGCTCGGCGTCCTCGCCCTGGGGTTCCAGACCCTGCCAAGCGTCTGCTGGGTGCCCCTCGCGATCCTCTGGTTCGGGCAGACCGAGGGCGCGATGCTCTTCGTCGTGGTCATGGGCACGGTGTGGTCGATCGCGCTCGCGACGGACCACGGCCTGCGCTCGGTCCCCCCCATCTACGCGCGCGCCGCGCGGACGATGGGATCGGGGCCGCTGCACACGATGCTGCGCGTGGTGCTCCCCGCCTCGCTGCCGTTCGTCGTCTCCGGGATGAAGCAGGGCTGGGCGTTCGCCTGGCGCAGCCTCATGGCGGCGGAGATCTACGTCACGATCCTGACCGGGCTGGGCCTCGGGCACCTCCTGCACTACGGCCGTGAGCTCCACGCGATGGACCAGGTCCTCGGCGTGATGCTCGTGATCGTCCTCGTGGGCCTCATCGCCGACCGCGCGATGTTCTCGCCGCTCGAGCGGTTCCTCCATGCGCGCTGGGGCACGGACCGGTGAAGAAGGAGCCGCTCCGCGCACGGGCGCGCGTACGCATCCCGGACCCGCAGGGGCTCCACGCACGACCGTGCGCCCTGCTCGCGAAGATCGCCGGCAAGCACAAGGCCCAGGCGTGGATCAAGACGCCCAAGGGGAAGGCGGATCCGCGCAGCGTGCTCGAGCTGATGATCCTCTCGGCCGGCGGCAGCGAGGAGCTGGAGATCGAGGCGGAGGGCGCGGACGCCCCCGCACTCGTCGAGGCGCTCGCCCGCACGATCCGGGAGCTCGACCCCACGTAGGGCGGCTCATGGCCTCGGTCGGGCCGCGACGGGCCCGGTGCGGCGCGGTGGCTCGCGCGCTCGCGTACCATATGGAGCACCGCATCCATGGGGTACACCACCGCCACGGTCCTGATTTCGGTGACGGTGTCGGCGGCAACCGCGTTCCTCGTCGGTCGCGCCACGGCGCCGCAGAGTGCCCCTCCCGAAGACGTCGCCGCGTCGTTGAAGGAGTCCCTCCGCGACGTCGAGGCGACGCTTCGCGAGATTCGGCGTTCGCTCGACGAACGCCCCGCCCTCGCGGCGGCGCCGCTGCCGGTCGTCGAGTCGGGATCCGCGCCACCGCAGACCGCCCGCACCCGCCCCCCTGCTGCGGAGGAGCCGGTCACCGGATCTCGACCCGCTCCCGTGGCCGGCACGGCCGCGCCTCTCCTACCCCAGGGCAACCTCTCACGGGCCGCGGAGATCCACGGCTGGGAGAAGAACGACGACGTGCGCCGTCGCTGGTTCCTCGTCTCGGAGGCCGAGGCGCTCTCCGTGTTCGGAACGCCGCAATCTGTCTATGGGTGGGAGAGCGGCGAGACGTGGGAGTACCAGAACGAGGAGTGGAGCCTCTCGCTCCGCTTCCTGCGGGGCCGGCTGGTGTCGGTCTCCTCGATCGACAAGCGGCAGTGAGCCGCACGCGCCGCCCGCCGCCGCTCGGTGAGAACCGACGCCCCCGCCGAGGGATCCTCTGGGCCGCCGCGAGCGTGCTCATGGGCTTTGCGGCCTGGGCGCTGCTTCACACGAAGAGCGAACGCATGAACGGTGAACCTCGGCAGGGAGGCTCTGCCGCGGTGCCCGGCCAGCCCGATGCCCTCGCGGGCCGCCCGCGCGTCGCGACCGACGCCGCCCCGGCCGCTGAGGCGACTCCCGGTGGGGTGCGCGTGGCGCCCATCGACCCGGCCCTGCGCGGCACCGGCGGCCTTCGGCTGCGCGTCGTGCGCGCCACGGACGGCGCGGGGGTCACCGACGCGACGGTGGTCCTCCACGGGACGGGCCATGGGAGCGAGATCATGCGGGTCGCGACGCGGACCGACGCCGACGGCCGCGTGGACCTGGCGGAGGTCCCCGCGGGCGCCTGGCTCACGCTCCAGGTACGGGCCCCGGGCGAGGCGCCCGTCGTGCGCGCAGACGTGGACGTCGTGCGCGATCAGGTGCTGGACCTCGGCGAGATCCGGGTCGGAGCCCGTCGGTCGCTCCGCGTGAGCGTGATCGACGAGGGCGCGCTGCCCGTCGCGGGGGCGCGCGTGCTCGCGCATGCGCTCACGGCGGACCAGGTGGAAGCGCTCGAGTGGAACGCCGCGGAGAGTCGTGGTGGCGAGGTCCCCCACGCCTCCGTCGCGGGACGAACCGACGCCGAAGGGAACGCGACCCTGCCCGGGATCCCGCCGGGTTCCTGCCTCGTCACCGCGGGAGACGGCGTCCGCGTCCCCGCGCGCATGGTCGTCGATGTGCCGGCGGGCGCCGATCCCCTGCTGCCGGCGCTGATGCTGCGTACGGGCGCGACCGTCGGCGGACGGGTGGTGGATCCGGCCGGGAGTCCCGTCGTCGGAGCGCAGGTGACCGCCGCGTGGCGGCGCGGAACGTCCTATGCCCTGCCGCTTCGCGCGATGACGGACGACCAGGGCGGGTTCCGACTCCTGCTTCCCTCGACCGGCGTGCCCTGCGAACTCGTGATCGAGGCCGAGGGCCGCCCGCAGGCACGCGTACTCGTCGAGATGCCGCGGGAGGACCTCCGCGTCGAGATGCTCGACGGCGCGACGCTCGTCCTCTCGGCGGCCGACGCGATTACGGGCACGCCGCTCGACCACGCGCGCGTTGAGATCCGCGTCGCCCGCGCGCAGGACGACCCGGACGCCGAGCCGTGGCAGTGGCAGGGCCGCACCGACGACGACGGCCTTCTGCGGACCTGGCTCCCGGCCGGGCGGGTCACGGCGTTGACCGTGGATGCGCCGTGGTACCGCATCGGCACCGCATCGCCGCGCGACGAAGGGAACGTCTTCGAACCGTTGGCCGTGCCTGCGGAGATCGTCGCGGGCGCGACGATCCGCGTGGAGGCACGGCTCCACCCTCGCCCCCATCCGTCGCTCGAGGGCTCCGTGCGGGGCCCGGATGGCTCGCCGCTCGCCGACGTCGGGATCACCGATCGCTGCTATGGCCCGTGGCCGCCGGAGGGCATCCTCCGGACCGACCTCGGTGGCGCGTTCCGCTTTGCGAGGCAGGACGTCTCGCCGGGGAGCGGGGCGTGGCTCGTCGTGCTC
>DATLLK010000408.1:0-2702 GCA_035537895.1 Planctomycetota bacterium | reverse complement strand
GTCCCCGGCGGCGCGGCCGCGCGAGCCGAAGCCGTGACGCGGGCGCTGAGCGTCGCCCCGGCCGCGCCGCCGGGGACGCGCTACGACTACAGCGACGTGGGGTTCGTCGTCCTCGGCGAAACCCTGGGCCAGGTGGGAGAGCGCTCCCTGGAGCCGCTCGTCGTCGAGCGCGTCGCAAGACCCCTCGGGCTGGGCATGCGCTTCCATCGCCTGTCCGCCCGGGACGCGTGGGCGCCGTCAGCCGGAGGGGGCGCGGGGTCTTCAGGCTGTCTTGCGCTCGCTCCGACGGGGCACACCCGGCCGCGCGACCCCGCCCAGGGGCAGGAGGGGCTCTGGGAGCCCTTCGCGCCGCATCCGTCGATGCCGGGCGAGGTCGACGATGACAACGCCTGGGTCATGGATGGCGTCGCCGGGCATGCGGGCCTGTTCGGCACCGTCGCGGACGTGGCCGCGTTCGGACAGGTGGTCCTGGACGACCTCGCGGGCGCCGGTCGTCTCGCGGCGGCCGACCACTGGCGGGCGGCGCTCCGGCGCGACACCGGGACGCCGGGGAGCACGTGCGGCCTGGGCTTCCACACGCGCGTCCCGGGCGACCCGGTCGGCGGAAGCTCGGCTGGCCGGCTGGTGGGGATGGTGTCGCCGGGGGCCGTCGGCCACAGCGGGTTCACCGGGACGAGCCTCTGGATCGACCTGGCCCGGCGACTGGTGGTGGCACTCTGCACGAACCGGGTCGCGGGGCCGCACGGCCGCGCCGAGGTCCGGATTCGCGACTTCCGCCCGCGCTTCCACGACGCGATGGTCGAGGTTTTCGCCGGCGCGTCGCCTTGATGCGGAGCCCCGTCGGGCGATGAGGGCCTACCTGTCCTCGTTTCGACTTGGCAACCAGCCGCGAAGGCTCGTCGAACTGGTCCGCGACAGGAACCGCGCGGCTGTCGTCCTCAACGCGTGCGACCTTCTGAGCGATGAGGAGCGACGGATGCGGGCCCACCAGGAGGTGGCCGCACTACAGGCCCTCGGCTTCAGCGCAACGGAGCTCGACTTGCGACCCTACTTCACCAATCGCGATCCGGAGCGTGAGCTCGGGACTCTGCTGGCGGCCCACGGCCTGGTCTGGGTGAGGGGCGGGAACTCGTTCGTGCTCCGCAGAGCGATGAAGGCGAGCGGCTTCGACCGAGTGATCCGCGACCTGCTCGAGGATGACGCCATCGTGTACGGAGGCTTCAGCGCGGCGATCGCCGTGCTGACACCTTCCCTTCATGGCGTGGACCTGGTCGATGACCCGAACTCCGTCCCCGTGGGTTACGACCCGGCGATCGTCTGGGAGGGCCTTGGTCTCTTGCCCTACGCGATTGCCCCGCACTACAAGTCCGAGCATCCGGAGTCCGCCGCAATGGAGTCGGTCGTGCAGTACTACATCGACCGGCGTGTGCCCTTCCGGGTGTTGCGGGACGGGGAGGTTATCGTGGTCCCAGGAGGACGGGAAGAGATCGTCGCCTGACGGGCGTTCCGGGGGGCGCGCGCGATCGTCGGAAGGCCTCCCGTTGAACCCGCGTCGCCGAGAGTAGAATGATCGCTAGGTTGAAGCGCGCATCTCGCGAGTGTCCGGCAGTGTCCAATCGAGGACGGGAGGCGGCGTGAGCCAGCCAGTGACGGTCCGGATCTTCTCCGACTACGTCTGACCCTGGTGCTACCTCAGCACGGTCCGTGTTGAGAGGCTGAGAAGGGAGCACGGCGTCAATGTCGAGTGGGTGCATTTCCCGCTGCACCCGGAGACGCCGGCGGAGGGGCGGGCTCTGGCCGACCTGTTCAAGGGGCGCAGTCTCGACCTCCGGTCGATGCATGCCCAGATGAAGGCGCGCATGGACGCGGAGGGGCTGCCGTACGGCGAGCGCACCATGACGTACAACAGCCGCCTGGCCCAGGAGCTCGGGAAGTGGGCCGACACGCAGCCGGGCGGCGAGGCGATCCACGACGCCCTGTTCCGCGCGTACTTCGTCGAGGCGCGCGACATCTCTCGGCCCGAGGTGCTCCTCGAGATCGTCGAGCAGGTCGGGCTTCCGCGCGAGGCGGCCCGGGAGGTGCTGGAGAAGCGCACCTTCAAGGAAGCGGTCGACGCGGACTGGGCCCTGTCGCGCGAGTACGGCATCACGGGCGTGCCGACGTTCGTCGCGGGGCGCTTCGGCGTCGTCGGAGCCCAGCCGTACGAGGCGCTGGAGGCGCTCGTGCAGAAGGCGGAAGCGAGCGGAGGAGAGTCCGAGGGGTAGGGCGGCGTCCGGGCCCCTGGCCTCGTGAGCCGCTATCCCGGTGTGAAGGTCTCCACGACCTCGTAGTGCGCGACCGTCTTGTCGAAGTCGACCATCATCGCCTGCACCACCTGCGGGACCACGGCCACGTCGCTCGTCTCGCCCGAGAACTGCCGGATCGCCTCCATCGACTGCCAGACGGTGACGACGCGGAACTCGATGCCCGCCGCGACTTGCCGCCGGAGGATGGTCGCCGACACGAAGCCCGCCATGCGCGTGAACTGGGGGAAGATGTGTTCCTGGAGGTGACGGACGTAGTTGTCGGCCTCCGCCGCTCGGCTGACGCCCCGCCAATGCCTCGCGATCATGTGCGCTCCTCCCGCCGCCTCCGGGCGGCCACTCAACCGGGTAGATGGAAGACGGGAAGCCCGACCCCCCGCAGGATGGCAAGCAGTCGCA
>DATLLK010000407.1:0-2617 GCA_035537895.1 Planctomycetota bacterium | reverse complement strand
GAGATGGCCCATCTGCCGCCCGAGGTGCGCCAGCGCACGGACAGCCTCGACGCCGCGGGCAACACGACGGCGGCCATCGCGAAGGGCTTCGCGATCGGCTCGGCCGCGCTGACCGCGCTCGCCCTCTTCGTCGCCTTCCAGCAGGCCGTGGACGCCGTGATCGCGGCGAACCCGGAGCTGGGCGACCTCGTCGTCTCCTTCGACCTTTCCCGGTCGAAGGTGCTCGCGGGCGCCCTGATCGGCGGCGTGATCCCCTTCCTCTTCTCCGCCTACGCGCTGAACGCCGTGGGTCGCGCGGCCCAGAGCGTCATCAAGGAGGTCCAGCGCCAGTTCCGGGAGATCCCCGGCCTGCGCGAGGGTCGGCCCGATGCGCGGCCCGAGTACGCCAAGTGCGTCGACATCACGACGCAGGGCGCGCTCCGGGAGATGGTGAAGCCGAGCTTGATGGCCGTCTTCGTCCCGATCCTCGTGGGCTGCGTGATGGGCCCCTCCGCCCTCGGCGGCCTGCTCGCGGGCTCGCTGATCTCGGGCGTGCCGCTCGCGATCATGCTCGCGAACGCGGGTGGCGCCTGGGACAACGCGAAGAAGCACATCGAGAAGTCCGGCGGCAAGGGCACGCAGCGTCACAAGGCGGCCGTCGTCGGCGACACGGTCGGCGACCCCTTCAAGGACACGGCCGGCCCCACGATCAACATCCTGCTCAAGCTGATGGCCGTCATCTCACTCGTGCTCGCGCCGCTCATCGTGAAGGTGTTCGCCGCGATGCCCTGGGCGAGCGCGCTGAAGTAGGCGACCCGCCCTCCGCTCGACGCCTCCCGCGGGCGCGCGCCGGTCACGGCGCGCGCCCGCTTCGTCGGCCGCGGAGCGAGAGGCGCCCGCGACGCCGCGACTCGGGACGTGCGTCCCGGTCCGTTCGCCTTCCTGTAGGTCCGCCTGCAGGTGTCGCGCCGCGCGGCGCGGAAGGCGCGGATGGGGCGTCCCCCGACGGTCCGTCGTGGGACGGACTCCGGCTGTAGACCGAGCGGTCGGGACCCGATCCATCCGGGGAGCCGGGGGCATCGGGCCCTCCGTGCGCCCGCGGAGCGCCCATGCCTCGTCCCTCCCTCGCTCCCGCCGCCCTCGCGGTGCTCGCGCTCGCCGCCGCGGGCACGGGGTTCGGCGTCTCCGTCCAGGCTTCCGGCTCGACCTACGGCTCGCGCGCGACCCCCGTCGTCGGCGCCGTGCAGCGGGCGCTCCCCGCCGTCGTGAGCATCGTGGCCGAGCTGGGCGCCCGCCGCGGGAGCAGCATGCGCGGCTCCGGCAGCGGGGTGATGGTCCATCCCGGCGGGTACGTGGTGACAAACAGCCACGTGATCCGCGGAGCGGGCAAGGTCTACGTCTCGCTCGCCAAGGTCGAGGGCGACCGCCGGGCGTTCCAGGCCGCCGTCCTCGAGGACGACCCGGCGCACGACCTGGCACTCCTCCGGATCGCGCGCACGGAGCCCTTCCCCTACGTCGCCCTCACCCCGACCTGCGAGGTCATGGTGGGGGAGACGGCCATCGCCATCGGCAACCCGTTCGGCCTCGGCGACACGGTCACGCAGGGCATCGTGTCGGCGAAGGGCCGCACCGCCACGCTGTCGAGCGGGCAGGTGGTCCGCAACCTCCTCCAGACCGACGCCTCGATCAACCTCGGCAACTCGGGCGGCGCGCTGCTCAACCTCGACGGCGAGCTGATCGGGGTGAACTGCTCGATCCACCCGAGCGCCCAGGGCATCGCCTTCACGGTCTGCGGGGACGACGTCCAGGCCATGCTCGACCGCAACCTCGGCGCCGCGGGGCGCGTGCCGCCTCCGGGCGCCACGATCGACCTCGAGGCCCTCGAGCCGAGCGAGCCGGGCCCCGAGGCGCTCGACGAGCGTGGCGCCGTCCCGGTGCCGCCCGCGATGCCGCCGCCGCGTCCCGAGCCCCGCGCCTTCGGCCCGTCGCCGGCGGAGGAGGCTCCCGCGACCCCGCGCGTCTCCCCGGGCCTGACGCTCCCGCCCGGCCGGCAGCCGATCGGGCTCATGCTGAAGCCGCACGACGGCGCGGTCCTGATCTCCTCCGTCGTGCCCGACAGCAACGCGGACATCGCCGGCCTCCAGGGCGGCGACCTGATCCTCGACGTGGACGGCCAGGCCTACGCGACCCCGCAGGACGTCGCCCGCGTGCTCACCTCCGCCCCGTCGGGCCGGACGTTCTTCTTCAACATCCGTCGTGCCGGCGTCCGGGCGACGGCGATCGTCGTGGCGCCGTAGCGCCAAGGGGACGCCCCCGGTAGCGTGGCCGGCGGCCGATGGTCCCGACGCGCCGCCTTCTCCTCGTCCTGCTCGCGGCGGCCGCGCTCGTCTTCGGCCTCCGTGATGTCCGCCAGCGCGCGCGCCTCGACCGCGGGCTCTCGCACCACCGCACCGACTTCACGGTCTACACGGCCGCCTCGGAGGCGGTCTGGTCGGGGGAGGACCCCTACGAGGCGCGGAGCCCGCGCGGCTGGCGCTACGTCTACCCGCCGCTGCTCGCGATCCTCTTCCGCCCGCTGCTCGAGCTCCCCGTCGAGGACGCCGCGTTCCTCTGGTACCTGCTCTCCGTGGGCGCGCTC